>NZ_BCBH01000009.1:0-192962 GCF_001320525.1 Pseudomonas sp. NBRC 111131
GCGCAAGGCCTGCGCTCGGCCTCCTGAAGTCGCACTCAGCGTCGCCTGGACCCTCGCGCGCTTAGAAGCAAGAGCAAGAGCAAGAGCGAACGCGGAAGCAAATGCATAAAAAAACCCGCGCTGTTGCCAGCGCGGGTTTTTAGCTACTGCAGAGCGATCAACGCTCCAACAGAATACGCAGCATACGGCGCAGCGGCTCCGCAGCGCCCCACAACAGCTGGTCGCCAACGGTGAACGCACCCAGGTACTGGGAACCCATGTTCAGCTTGCGCAGGCGCCCCACTGGAATGTTCAGGGTGCCGGTGACGTGGGTCGGGCTCAGCTCCTGCATGCTGATTTCACGCTGGTTCGGCACCAGCTTCACCCATGGGTTGTGCTGGCTGATCATGCCTTCGATATCGGCCAGCGGCACATCCTTGTTCAGCTTGATGGTCAGCGCCTGGCTGTGGCAGCGCATAGCGCCGATACGCACGCAGATGCCATCGACCGGGATCGGGCTCTTGAAGCGGCCAAGGATCTTGTTGGTTTCGGCCTGAGCCTTCCACTCTTCACGGCTCTGACCGTTCGGCAGTTCCTTGTCAATCCACGGGATCAGGCTACCCGCCAGCGGCACGCCGAAGTTCTCGGTCGGGTAGGCCTCGCTGCGCATGGCCTCAGCCACCTTGCGGTCGATGTCGAGGATAGCGCTGGCCGGGTTGGCCAGGTCATCCGCTACGGCAGCGTGGGTAGCCCCCATCTGCTTGATCAGCTCGCGCATGTTCTGCGCGCCGGCACCGGAAGCCGCCTGGTAGGTCATGGCGCTCATCCACTCGACCAGGCCCGCCTCGAACAGGCCGCCCAGGCCCATCAGCATCAGGCTGACAGTGCAGTTGCCACCGATGTAGTTCTTGGTACCGGCATCGAGTTGCTGGTCGATTACCTTGCGGTTGACCGGGTCGAGCACGATCACCGCATCGTCCTGCATGCGCAGGGACGAGGCGGCGTCGATCCAGTACCCCTGCCAGCCGGCTTCGCGCAGCTTGGGGAAGACCTCGTTGGTGTAGTCGCCACCCTGGCAGGTCAAGATCACGTCGAGGGTCTTGAGTTCTTCAATCGAATAAGCGTCCTTGAGCGGAGCAATATCCTTGCCCACGTTCGGGCCCTGGCCACCGACATTGGAGGTGGTGAAGAACACCGGCTCGATAAGGTCGAAGTCCTGCTCCTCCAGCATCCGCTGCATGAGCACGGAACCGACCATACCGCGCCAACCGATCAGACCTACACGTTTCATCGCAACTACACCTTTGCTAAAAGTGGGCCGCCACCGACCAAAAACGGTGGCGGGCCAGAGAGATTACAGATTCCGCAGCGCTGCGACTACTGCGTCGCCCATTTCCTGTGTACCGACCTTGCTGCAACCGGCCGACCAGATGTCGCCGGTGCGCAGGCCCTGGTCCAGCACCAGGCTGACTGCCTGCTCGATGGCCTCAGCCGCAGCCTGCTGGTTGAAGCTGTAACGCAGCATCATCGAGACCGACAGAATGGTCGCCAGCGGGTTGGCGATGCCCTGGCCTGCGATGTCTGGCGCCGAGCCGTGGCAAGGTTCGTACATGCCCTTGTTGTCGGCATCCAGCGACGCCGAAGGCAGCATGCCGATGGAACCGGTCAGCATGGAAGCTTCATCCGACAGAATGTCACCGAACATGTTGTCGGTCACGACCACGTCGAACTGCTTGGGCGCACGCACCAGCTGCATGGCGGCATTGTCGACGTACATATGGCTCAGCTCGACATCCGGATAGTCCTTGGCCACGTCCTCGACCACCTCACGCCACAGCTGGCTGGAAGCCAGGACGTTGGCCTTGTCGACCGAGCACAGCTTCTTGCCCCGTACCCGCGCCATGTCAAAGCCGACACGGGCGATACGGCGCACTTCGCTTTCGCTGTAAGGCAGGGTGTCGTAAGCCTGGCGCTCGCCGCCTTCGAGTTCACGCTGGCCACGCGGTGCACCGAAATAGATGCCGCCAGTCAGCTCACGGACGATGAGGATGTCCAGGCCTGAGACGATTTCCGGTTTGAGCGAAGAGGCATCGGCCAGCTGTGGGTAAAGAATGGCCGGGCGCAGGTTGGCGAACAGACCCAGTTGCGAGCGGATTTTCAGCAAGCCACGCTCAGGGCGGATGTCACGCTCGATCTTGTCCCATTTAGGGCCGCCCACGGCGCCCAGCAGCACGGCATCGGCCTTGCGCGCACGCTCCAGGGTCTCGTCGGCCAGGGGCACACCGTGCTTGTCGATGGCCGCGCCGCCGATCACGTCGTGCTCAAGGCTGAAACCGAGCTGGAACTTGTCATTGGCCAGCTCCAGCACCTTGACCGCCTCGGCCATGATTTCCGGGCCGATGCCATCACCTGGGAGAATCAGAATCTGCTTGCTCATGCTTTCCTCTATCCATTCAAGCGGCGCGACCGGCTCGGCCGCACCGTAAAAAACTCAGCGCTCGGCCCACAGCACGATGACATCAGTGCTGAACGAGCCATCGGCTTCAATCTGGTAATACTGCCGCACTTCCTCGCCCATGGCCTGCTGCAGTTGGCGGATGGCCACACGCAACGGCTCGGGGGTGCGCATGCGTTCTACCCACGACGCCCATTCCAGGCGCAGGCGCTGGCGCGAGTGGCTGCGCACATGCAGGCCCGCTTCGCTGACCAGGCGTTGCCACTGGGCAGCAGAATAATCGCGCACATGGCTGGTGTCGCGCAGCACTTCCACCGACTGCAGGTAGGTGTCGAGCAGTGGGCTGCCTGGCGACATGACGTCGATGAACGCCGCTACCCCGCCGGGCTTGAGCACCCGACGTACTTCACGCAACGCAAGGCCCACATCGCTCCAATGGTGCGCCGAATAGCGGCTGAAGACGAAGTCGAACGAAGCATCGGCGAACGCCAAGCGTTCGGCGGCGCCATGGGCGGTCTTGACGTTGCCCAGCCCGCGTTCGGCGGCGGCACTGGCGACCACGTCGAGCATCGACTGCGACAGGTCGTAGGCAACCACTTCGGCGACCAAGGGCGCGACATGGAAGCTGACGTGACCGGCACCACAGCCCAGGTCCAGTACGCGGGCTGCGCCCTGCCCTGCCAGCTCGGCCTGCAGCAGCGCAAATTCACTGCCTTGGGCATGCACGGCGCTGCTGAGGTAGGCGCTGGCCTGTTCGCCGAACTGGCGCTGGACAACATCGGTGTGGGAGGTGCTGGTCATGGGATGTTCCTTCTGGTTTCAGGTTGCCTGTACTGCCGATATCGCCGGCAAACCGGCCCTCACAGGGACTCCACAGATTCAAAAGACCTGTGCAGCCCCTGCAGGAGCCGGCTTGCCAGCGATGAGGCCAGCCAACCCAACTGCATCAATCAGGCATCACGGAACAGCCAAGGCTGGCCGGCACGGTGCTTGCCTTCGAAGGCCTTGATCGCATCGCTGTCCTGCAGGGTCAGGCCGATATCATCGAGGCCATTGAGCAGGCAATGCTTGCGGAACGCATCGATCTCGAAGTGCAGCACCTTGCCATCCGGGCGGGTCACCGCCTGCGCCTGCAGGTCGATGGTCAGCTGGTAGCCTGGGTTGGCTTCGACCTGCTTGAACAGTTCGTCGACTTCCTCATCGCTCAAGATGATCGGCAGCAGGCCGTTCTTGAAGCTGTTGTTGAAGAAGATGTCAGCGAAGCTCGGGGCGATCACGCTGCGGAAGCCGTATTCGTCCAGCGCCCACGGGGCGTGCTCACGGCTCGAGCCGCAACCGAAGTTCTCCCGCGCCAGCAATACGCTGGCCCCCTGATAGCGTTCGTGGTTGAGCACGAACTCCTTGTTCAACGGGCGCTTGCTGTTGTCCTGGTAAGGCTGGCCCACATCCAGATAGCGCCATTCATCGAACAGGTTGGGGCCAAAGCCGGTCCGTTTGATCGACTTGAGAAACTGCTTGGGGATGATCTGGTCGGTGTCGACGTTGGCACGGTCCAACGGGGCGACAAGACCGGTGTGCTGGGTAAAGGCTTTCATGCTGCGCTCCCTTGAATCAACTCGCGGACATCGATGAAGTGGCCGGTCACCGCGGCGGCGGCGGCCATGGCCGGGCTGACCAGGTGGGTACGACCACCGGCGCCCTGACGGCCTTCGAAGTTGCGGTTGGACGTGGACGCGCAATGCTCGCCGCTTTCCAGGCGGTCCGGGTTCATCGCCAGGCACATCGAGCAGCCAGGCTCGCGCCATTCGAAGCCAGCTTCGAGGAAGATCTTGTCCAGGCCTTCACGCTCGGCCTGGGCCTTGACCAGCCCGGAGCCTGGCACCACCAGCGCCTGCTTGACGTTGGCAGCGACCTTGCGGCCCTTGGCAATCTCGGCGGCGGCGCGCAGGTCTTCGATGCGCGAGTTGGTGCACGAACCAATGAAGACGCGGTCGAGCTTGATGTCAGTGATCGCCTGGTTGGCAGCGAGCCCCATGTACTTGAGGGCACGCTCGATCGAGCCACGCTTGATCAGATCGGGCTCGGCGGCCGGGTCCGGCACGCGCTGGTCGACGGCCAGAACCATCTCGGGCGAAGTGCCCCAACTGACCTGTGGTTTGATCTGTGCGGCGTCCAACTCGACCACGGTGTCGAACACGGCGTCGGCATCCGAGACCAAGCCTTTCCAGGCCTGCGCCGCCTGCGTCCACTGCTCGCCCTTGGGCGCATAGGGGCGGCCTTCGACGTAAGCGATGGTGGTATCGTCGACCGCCACCAGGCCTACCCGGGCGCCCGCTTCGATGGACATGTTGCAGATGGTCATGCGGCCTTCCATCGACAACTCACGGATGGCGCTGCCGGCGAACTCCATGGCGTGGCCATTGCCACCTGCGGTGCCGATCTTGCCGATCACGGCAAGCACGATGTCCTTGGCAGTGACGCCTGCGGGCAATTGGCCCTCGACGCGCACCAGCATGTTCTTCATCTTCTTGGCAACCAGGCACTGGGTGGCGAGCACGTGCTCGACCTCGGAGGTGCCAATGCCGTGGGCCAAGGCACCGAAGGCGCCGTGGGTGGAAGTGTGCGAATCGCCGCAGACCACGGTCATGCCTGGCAAGGTGGCGCCCTGCTCCGGGCTGATGACGTGGACGATGCCCTGGCGCTCGTCGTTCATCTTGAATTCGACGATGCCATATTCGTCACAGTTCTCATCGAGGGTCTGCACCTGCAGGCGCGACACCTGGTCGGCGATGGCTTCGATACCGCCTTTACGCTCTGGCGTGGTCGGCACGTTGTGGTCGGGCGTGGCGATGTTGGTATCGATGCGCCATGGCTTGCGGTTGGCCAGGCGCAGGCCTTCGAAGGCCTGTGGCGAGGTCACTTCGTGGATGATATGGCGGTCGATGTAGATCAAGGACGAGCCGTCATCACGGCGCTTGACCTCATGGGCTTCCCAGAGTTTGTCGTAGAGCGTTTTGCCAGCCATCAGACTGTTCCTCATCAGCGTCTTTCTATGCCAAAGACCCCTTGGCTTGTACGGACGATGCTATGGCGATAGATTGAATAACTCAAATTCATAATTTTCATGCTTTGCATAACCATCAGGAATCCGAGAAATGGACCTGGCCAATCTCAGTGCTTTTATCGCCATCGCCGAAGCCGGGAGCTTCTCCAGGGCCGGCGAGCGCCTGCACCTGACCCAGCCTGCAATCAGCAAACGCATCGCGGGCCTTGAGCAGCAGCTTGATGTGCGCCTGTTCGACCGCCTGGGCCGCGAGGTAACCCTGACCGAAGCTGGCCGGGCCCTATTGCCACGTGCCTACCAGATTCTCAACGTCCTCGATGATACCCGACGTGCGCTGACGAATCTGACCGGAGAGGTCAGCGGTCGCCTGACCCTCGCTACCAGCCACCACATCGGGCTGCACCGCCTGCCCCCGCTGTTGCGGGCCTTCACCCGTCAGTATCCAGCTGTTGCATTGGATATTCAGTTCATGGATTCAGAAGCAGCCTACGACGAGATTCTCCACGGGCGCGCCGAAATTGCGGTCATCACCCTCGCGCCCGAGCCCCATCACCTGGTCAAGGCGGTGCCGGTATGGGTCGATGCCCTGGATTTCGTCGCTGCCCCTGAACACCCACTGGCCAACAATGCCCAGGTCAGCCTCGCCGACGTGGCACGCCATCCAGCGGTATTTCCGGGCGGCAACACTTTCACCCACCATATCGTCCAACGGCTGTTCGAAAGCCAGGGCCTGGCCCCCAATATCGCCATGAGCACCAACTACCTGGAAACCATCAAAATGATGGTTTCCATCGGCCTGGCCTGGAGCGTACTGCCCCGCACGATGCTCGACCATCAGGTCGCACCGATCGCTTTGCCCGGCATACAACTGTCGCGCCAGCTAGGCTACATACTGCATACGGAGCGAACGCTATCGAACGCGGCGAGGGCCTTCATGGCCCTGCTCGACAGCCACGCAGGGTCCGCCTGACCGGTCGTCAGCCCGGCACTTCCACTCAAGGACGCGTCAACCGCCAAAGGTCTGGTACCAATGCCCAAATCAGCAAAACGCTTTCCGCGCCTGCCGCGCATTCCCGCTGCTGACCCTCAGGAGTCGGAGCAAGCCTGGCAGAACGCCCCGCAACTGCTGGCCGCGCTCAATGGCGCCCGCCTGGGTGCATGGCTATGGGATATCGAAAGCGGACGGGTCAGTTGGTCCCGCGGCACCCAGGCACTGTTCGGCTTCGATCCGCACCGGCCTCTGCCCAACGACATTGACTACCTCGACCTGCTGCCAGAAGAAGATCGCGCCCGTACCCGCCAGTTGTTTCAGGCTGTGGTCAATGGCGAGCCTGCAGAGAAGGCCATGCGCCATCGCATCCGCTGGCCAGACGGCAGTCTGCACTGGCTGGAAATCAACGGCAGCCTGACCCACGACCGCCTTGGTCGGCCGCAGATGATCGGGGTAATCCGCGAAATTACCCGCCAACGCGAACGAGAGACGGCGCTGATCAATTCGGAAAAGCGCTTTGCGACCCTGTTTCACCTGAGCCCCAACGCCATCCTGCTCACCCGTCGCCACGACGGCATGATCTTCGAGGTCAACCAACATTTCGAAGACATGTTCGGCTGGCCCGGGGACCAGGTGATTGGCAAGACCAGCCTGGAGCTTGGCCTATGGGTGAACCCCGAGCAGCGCCACCTGGTACTGGACTCGACCCGCGCCAGCGGTGGCCCGGTGATCATGGAGGTGCAGTTCCGGGCCAGCAGCGGCAACGTCCACGACGGCATCTTGTGTACCCAAGGCATCGAGCTCGAAGGCGTGACCTTTCTGCTCAGCACTTTCGTCGACACTTCCGAGCGCAAGCGCGCCGAGCAGGCGCTCAAGGACAGCCAGGAGCGCCTTGACCTGGCCTTGGATTCGGCGCAGTTAGGCACCTGGGACTGGCACATCCCCAGCGGCATGCTCTACGGCTCAGCCCGTGCGGCGCAATTGCACGGGCTGGACCCGATACCGTTTCATGAATCGTTCGATGCGTTCTTCGAGGGAGTCCTCGAACAAGAGCGCGATGCGATGCGCCAGGCCTATCGCAGCCTGCGCGAAGGCCCGGCAGGCAACTACCAGATCACCTACCGAGTGCAACTGGAAAACGGTGCTTCGCGCTACATCGAAAGCCGCGCGCGCCTGTACCGTGACGAACGGGGCACCCCCCTGCGCATGGCCGGCACGTTGCTTGACATTACCGAGCAGGTGGAGCGCGAACAGCGCCTGAGCGCCTCGGAGGAAAAATTCGCCAGCCTGTTCCAGGTCAGTCCCGATCCGATCTGTGTGACCCGTCAGGACACTGGCCAGTTCATCGAGATCAACCCGGCCTTCACCCAGACGTTCGGCTGGAGCGCAGAGCAGGTGATTGGCCGCAGCGCCGAGGAAATCGGCCTGTGGGCCGAATCGATCGAGCGCGCCAAGCGCATAGAACGCGTCATCCGCGAACAGGCGCTGAGCAATGTCGCGGTGGTGGTCAACCACCGCAACGGCTCGCCCTTGACGTGCGTGATCTCCAGCCGCCTGATCAGCGTCGACGACCAGCCCTGCAGTGTCACCACGCTGCGCGACATCACCCAGCAACAACGCGCCGAGGCAGCACTTAAATCCAGCGAAGAGAAGTTCGCCAAGGCCTTCCACTCCAGCCCTGATGCCATCACCATCACCGAGCGCCGCAGCGGCCGCTATCTGGAGGTCAACGACGGCTTCTGCCGGTTGACCGGCTACAGCGCCAGCGAGGTGGTGGGCCGCAGTGTCTTCGAGCTGGGTATCTGGGCCGACGACAAACAGCGCAGCGCCCTGCTCAACGAGCTCAAGGAGCGTGGCCGAGTACACCACCGGGAGATGCTGGGGCGCAACAAGCGTGGAGACATCCTTACCGTGGAAGTGTCGGTGGAGCCGATCAGCCTCAACGAGGTCGATTGCCTGCTGCTCACCGCCCGCGATGTCAGCCAGTTGAAGAACGCCCAGGCGCAGATACGTCACCTCGCCTACCACGACCCGCTGACCAACCTGCCCAACCGTGCCCTGCTGATGGACCGCCTCAGCCAGCAGATCGCGCTGCTGCGACGGCACAACCTGCGCGGCGCCCTGCTGTTCCTCGACCTTGACCACTTCAAGCACATCAATGACTCACTGGGGCATCCGGTGGGCGACACCGTACTGAAGATCATCACCGCACGGCTGGAAGCCAGCGTACGCCTGGAGGACACCGTGGCGAGGCTGGGCGGCGACGAGTTCGTGGTGCTGATCAGCGGCCTGGAAGGCAGCCGTGAAGCGGTGGAAAACAAGGTTCGTGAGCTGGCCGACACCCTACGCGAGTTGCTGGCCGAGCCCATGTCGTTGGACGGCCAGCGCCTGCAGGTCACCCCCAGCATTGGTGTGGCGCTGATCCCCGACCACGGCGCCACCCCGGCCGACCTGCTCAAGCGGGCCGATATCGCCCTCTATCGGGCCAAGGATTCAGGGCGCAATACCACTCAGCTGTTCCATACCACCATGCAAAAAGCCGCCAGCGAACGCCTACGCATGGAAAGCGACCTGCGCCTGGCGCTGGCCCGAGGCGAGCTGGCGTTGCATTTTCAACCGCAGGTGGATGCCCGCGACAACCGCATCGTCGGTGCCGAGGTGCTGCTGCGCTGGCACCACCCGCAATTGGGCCAGCAGGCGCCGTCGCAGTTCATTCAGGTCCTTGAAGAAAGCGGCCTGATTCTTGAGGTGGGTAGCTGGATTCTTGATGAAGCCTGCGATGCCTGCGCGCGCATGCTTGAGGATGGGTTGATCGACGCTGATGATTTCAGCCTGTGCGTGAACATCAGCCCGCGCCAGTTCCGTCAGAACGACTTCGTCGAACGGGTGCTGCGCAGCCTGGACGATTACCGCTTGCCACGGCAGATCCTCAAGCTGGAGATCACTGAGGGCATTGTGATCCAGAACCTTGAAGACACCATCAGCAAGATGCGCGAACTCAAACGTTACGGCGTGAGCTTCGCGATGGATGATTTCGGCACCGGGTATTCGTCACTGACCTACCTCAAGCGCTTGCCGGTGGATGCACTGAAGATCGACCAGACGTTCGTCCGCGACGCACCCGACGACCCCAACGACGCCGAGATCGTCCGCGCCATCGTGGCCATGGCACGCAGCCTGGACCTGGCGGTGATTGCCGAGGGTGTGGAGTTGACCG
The DNA here is from genome assembly GCF_001320525.1 of Pseudomonas sp. NBRC 111131. Classification (NCBI taxonomy): domain Bacteria; kingdom Pseudomonadati; phylum Pseudomonadota; class Gammaproteobacteria; order Pseudomonadales; family Pseudomonadaceae; genus Pseudomonas; species Pseudomonas sp. NBRC 111131. Next base: position 9,707 of record NZ_BCBH01000009.1, read on the forward strand.
AGCAACTGGCGTTTCTCGAGCGGCTGGGTTGCCACCTGTATCAGGGCTACCTGCATAGCAGGCCGCTGCCCTTGCAGGCGTTTCGGCAGATGCTGATGGAAGCGCCCGCCGATTACTGACGCTGCTGCAACGAAGAAAGGGCACCCGAAGGTGCCCTTTCGTTCATTTCGCCGAACTCAGTTCAGCGCAGGCTGCTCGCCATTGATCGGGATACGCTTGGCCTTGGCGTCTTCAGGCACGATGCGCAGCAGATCGATGCTGAGCAGGCCGTTGGCCAGGCCGGCGGATTTGACCTCGATATGGTCAGCCAGGCGGAACGACAGCTTGAAGGCACGCTGGGCGATGCCCTGGTGCAGGTAGGTCACTTCAGCGGTGCCGTTCTCGCGCTTGCCACCGGTTACGGTCAGAACACCTTTTTCGACTTGCAAGTCGAGGTCCTGCTCCTGGAAACCGGCTGCGGCAACCACGATTCGATAGTGGTCATCGCCATGTTTTTCGACGTTGTAGGGTGGGTAGCTGCTACCCGCCTCGTTACGCGCCGCGGACTCGAACAGGTCATTGAAACGGTCGAAGCCAACGGAATGGCGGAACAGGGGTGCAAGAGAGAAAGCGCTAGTCATGGTCATAAACTCCTGAAATTCAGCAAGTGAGTCATTACGCGACCCGTCTTCGGCATCGCGTACTGAATAAATAGGGGTCAGGAGACGGCTTTCAAGGGGGCAAGTGCAAAAAAAATGTGATTTTTTTTGGATGGTTTTTAGAAGTTGAGCCTGAGCATGATTAAGGGGGCCGGCTTGCCGGCGACTGGGCTGGATCAGGCGACGCATGCCTCGACGGCCGGTACCTCAACCCCAAGCAAACGGCTGATACGCTGACAATCGTCCTCGCGCCGCAACTCGGCAAACAGCACCACCGCCTCCGGATAACTGCGCGTCAGCATCGCCAACCACTGCTTCATCCGACCGGGTGCATAGCGCGGCGACAGCTTGGCCTGTGCCTGACGCCAGAACTCACCCAGCAATGGCAACAACGCCTCCCAACTCATCGGCTGATAGTCACGCCCGTCACGTGCGGCTGCAATCTGCAAGGCAAGGTCCGGTCGCGACACCAGCCCCCGCCCTAGCATGATGTCTTCGGCGCCACTGACCTCACGGCAACGCCGCCAGTCATCAACCGTCCAGATCTCGCCATTGGCAAATACCGGCACCTTGACCACATCCTGCACCCGCGCCACCCACTCCCAGTGCGCCGGGGGCTTGTAGCCTTCGACTTTGGTTCGCGCATGCACCACCAGGTGGGCCGAGCCACCTTCCGCCAACGCTGTGGCACACGCCAGCGCACCATCTGGGCTGTCAAAACCCAGGCGCATTTTTGAAGTGACCGGAATGTGCGCTGGCACAGCACGGCGCACCTCCTGCACGATGGCATGCAGCAGTTCCGGCTCCTTGAGCAGCACCGCGCCGCCCCGTGACTTGTTAACGGTCTTGGCCGGGCAGCCGAAATTCAGGTCGATCACCGGCGCGCCCAGCTCACAGGCCAACGCGGCGTTCTCAGCCAGGCAGACTGGATCAGAACCCAGCAACTGCACACGCATTGGCACACCGGCAGCCGTGCGGGCACCCTGGCGCAGCTCAGGGGCGAGCTTGTCGAACGATGAGGGGGGCAGCAGGCGGTCACACACCCGAATGAACTCGGTGACGCACCAATCGATCCCCCCCACGCGGGTCAGAACATCGCGCAGGATGTTGTCGACCAGCCCCTCCATGGGGGCCAGGGCAATTTGCATGTAAGGCTCTCGGCGGGAAAAGGCGGCAGTCTAGCAAAAAATGCCAGCGTTTCAGGCGCCGATCAGCGCCGGGCCGTAACCTTCGATGAACGCTGCCGGCATGCGCCTGGGTTTGCCGCTGGACAGTTCGATACAGGCGAAGGTGGTCTGCGCGCGTAGCAAGGTCACGCCATCACGCGGGCGTTTGAGCTGAAACCGACGAGTCATGCGCAAGCGCTGGTCCCAGTCGATGATCCAGGTGGCCAGTTGCAGCTCGTCGTCTTCGTAGGCCGCAGCGAGGTAGTCGATTTCGTGGCGCACCACCGCCATGGCCCGGTCAAGGCGCCGGTATTCGGCCAAGTCCAGGCCCAGCCGCTGGGAGTGGCGCCACGCGCAACGCTCCAACCAGGTGACATAGACGGCGTTGTTGGCGTGGCCGAGGCCGTCGATATCCTCGCTGCCGACGCGCAGGTCAATGATGAATGGCGTTGCCAGGTCCCAGCTCATGCCCGCTCCCCTTGTCAGTAAACGGGCAGAGTGTATCGGATGTTCAGGCGCTTTGCCGCGCAGGTGCGCTGGCACGGCTGAGCAAATCAAGCACCGCCTCGCCCAGGCGTGGATCAGCCAGCACCCGTTGATGTCCCCCCTCCTCCAGGCGCAGCAGGCGGCTGTCGAACCAGGCCTTGTGAATGGCCTCGGCTTCAGTGGCGGGTACCAGCGTGTCATCGGCCGCATGCACCACCAAGCCCGGCAACTCCAACTGGTAGCCACTGACATCCAGCCGGGCTATCTGCATCCCGACATCCCGTTCGACCTGGCGAATGAAGGCGGCTCTGGCCCGCACGGGCAGGCCCAAGTGCCGGGCGAAGCGGCGCAGCACGCCGAGCAGTTGCGCAGGTGCGGCGATACTCACCGCAGCCTCGGCCCGCAGGCCCATCTGCAGGGCCAGCAAGACACTGGCACCGCCCATTGAATGACCGATCACGGCACGTAGCGGCGGCAACTCGGCAGCAGCCTCCAGCAGCGCTCGGGCGAACAGCACCACATGCGCCTGCTGCCCCGGTGAGCAACCATGGGCCGGGCCTTCCAGCGAGACCACGGTGTGCCCCGCTTGCACCAGGGTGTCAATCAGCGCGGCGAACTGGGTCGGGCGCCCTTCCCAGCCGTGCATCAACAACACCGTTGGCCCTTTGCCCCAGCGCAAGGCAGACAACCCAAAGCGCAGCGTGATGCGCTCGGCGCTGGCCAGCAAGGGCAGCTCCCATTGCCGAGGTGGCAGGTTGCGCGGGGTCATGAAGGCGCGGCGCATCTTGCCGGCGATATGTTCGGGGGCGAGGCGGCCAAGGGAGCCATTCACACCACGAATCCAGCTCAAGGTAGTCATCACCGTGCTCCAGGTCAGAGGCTTCAGATAACCGCCGACTTGGCGGCGCGCAGGATACGGTCGGACAACTCGCCGGTGCCCAAGGCACGGGCCAGCGCCAGACCACCGACCATCAGGGCCAAGTCAGCCAAAGCCTTGTCGGCGTCTTCGGGGCGATCGACCATCGCCGCAGTCATCAGCTCGATATGTTCGGCCAGCACTTCACGAAAGATGTCCGGCAGGCGCTGCATCTCGCCGATCGAATTGGGCAACGGGCAAGCATGCACTTCGGCATCACGGTGCTTGCGCGAAAGGTAGAAAGCGCTTACCAGCGCTCGCCGCCCTGCACCATCCAGGGTGGGGTCAACGTGGGCGAGCAAGGCCCGGCGCTCGCCAAGCAATTGGCGAAAGGCCTCGAGCATGAGTTCGTCCTTGCTGTCGAAGTGGGCATAGAAGCCCCCTACAGTAAGCCCCGCAGCGCCCATGACCTGGCTGACGCTCGGCTCCGCCGGGCCATGCTGGATCAGCGCACTGCAGGCAGCCTCGAGAATGCGCTCGCGGGTTTTGGTCTTCTTGTCGCTCATGGTGCAGTTCACCGGGGAAATATGATGATCAAAATATTATACTCATCATATTTTTCCGCAAGCAGAATCTGCCGCCCTCTATCGCCGCGCGCTGGTTTTGGGAAGGGTAAAAAAACAAAAGGCCCATTCAATAAGCGAATGAGCCTTTAAAGTCCCGCAAAACGCGGGTAAACGTGGCGTCCCCTAGGGGACTCGAACCCCTGTTACCGCCGTGAAAGGGCGGTGTCCTAGGCCACTAGACGAAGGGGACGTAACCTTCGCGAAGATCTGCTGCGCAGACCCTGGCTAAATTGGTGGAGCTAAGCGGGATCGAACCGCTGACCTCCTGCATGCCATGCAGGCGCTCTCCCAGCTGAGCTATAGCCCCGAAAACAAAAGGCTCATCCAATGTGCGAATGAGCCTCTTAAAGCCCCGCAAAACGCGGGTAAAGTGGCGTCCCCTAGGGGACTCGAACCCCTGTTACCGCCGTGAAAGGGCGGTGTCCTAGGCCACTAGACGAAGGGGACGAAACCTTCGCTAAGATCCGCCAACGCGAACCCTGGCTAAATTGGTGGAGCTAAGCGGGATCGAACCGCTGACCTCCTGCATGCCATGCAGGCGCTCTCCCAGCTGAGCTATAGCCCCGGATTTCTAGCCTCTCGGCCCAGCGACATCCTAAAACATCGCTTGTGCAAAACTGGCGTCCCCTAGGGGACTCGAACCCCTGTTACCGCCGTGAAAGGGCGGTGTCCTAGGCCACTAGACGAAGGGGACGAACCTTCTTACCTTCAAGACCCGTTTGCTGGAACCGGTCTTGCTTGGCAGCCTTGGCTACCAAGCGGAATTTGGTGGAGCTAAGCGGGATCGAACCGCTGACCTCCTGCATGCCATGCAGGCGCTCTCCCAGCTGAGCTATAGCCCCACAATGTCGCTTTGAGCTGAAGTCGCTGGCTGGGTGCCTTGCGCTTCGTTTCGCTCATCGCTGTGGACGGGGCGCATATTAAGATCGGATTGCAGTGCTGTCAAACAAATTCTTGAAAAAATTCAAAAGTTTTTTCACAGATAACAATCACTTACCGCCCTGCCCCGAAACATTGCAACGATTGCTGAGCAATTGAACCTGCAAGGGCGGGCATGCCCGCCCTTGCAGGTTAGGGTTACGGCCGCCTCAGGCGATGGTCGCCAGCAGCTTTTCCCACTCTTTGTTTTCTTTCTTCGACACGCCACCCAGCAGGTCCAGGGCCTGACGCAGACGGTAGCGGGTCAGGTCCGGGCCAAGGATCTCCATCGCATCGAGCACCGACACCGAGCTGGCCTGGCCAGTGATGGCAGCGAACATCAGCGGCATGGCGTCACGCAATTTCAGCTCCAGCGCTTCGACCACCGCCTGGATGCACCCGGTAATGCGGTCTTTTTCCCACTGGCGCAGACTTTCGAGCTTCCACAGGATCAATTGCATCACCTGACGCACCTGGTCTGCAGACAGCTTCTTGCTTTCGAACAACGTGGCGTCGAGCCTGAGCGCACCTTCGAAGAAGAAGCCGCCCAGCGGGGCAATCTGGCTGAAGGTTTCGACCCGGCCCTGCACGTGCGGGGCAATCTTCATCATGTAGTCGCTGTTGAACGCCCATTGCTGAACACGCGCGGCGAATTCTTCCACCGGCAACTCACGCAGCCACTGGCCGTTGAGCCACGACAGTTTCTCGATGTCGAAGATGGGGCCACCCAGGGAGATGCGCGACAGGTCGAAGTGCTCGACCATTTCGGCCAGGGAGAACTTCTCGCGCTCATCCGGCATCGACCAGCCCATGCGGCCCAGGTAGTTGAGCATTGCCTCGGGCATGAAACCCATGCGCTCGTAGAACGTTACCGAGGTCGGGTTCTTGCGCTTGGACAGCTTGCTCTTGTCCGGGTTACGCAGCAGCGGCATGTAGCACAGCTTGGGTTGTTCCCAGCCGAAGTACTCATACAGCTTGATCAGCTTCGGCGCCGACGGCAGCCACTCTTCGCCACGCAGCACGTGGGTGATGCCCATCAGGTGGTCGTCGACCACGTTGGCCAGGAAGTAGGTCGGCAGGCCGTCGTTCTTCATCAGCACCTGCATGTCCATGCGGTCCCATGGGATCTCGACATCGCCACGGAGCATGTCCGGGACCACGCAGATACCTTCGCTCGGCACCTTCATGCGGATCACATGGGGCTCACCTGCGGCCAGGCGGCGCTGCACCTCTTCGGCGCTCAGCAGCAGGGCGCGGCCGTCGTAGCGCGGGGTTTCGCCGCGGGCCATCTGCTCGGCACGCATCTGCTCGAGTTCTTCGGCTGTGCAGAAGCAATAAAACGCATGGCCGGCATCGACCAGTTGCTTGGCGTACTTGGCGTAAATCTCGCCACGCTCGCTCTGCCGGTACGGGCCGTGCGGACCGCCGACATCCGGCCCTTCATTCCATTCGATGCCAAGCCAGCGCAGGGCGTCGAAGATCTGCTGTTCCGACTCGCGGGTCGAGCGCAACTGGTCAGTGTCTTCGATGCGCAGGATGAACTCACCGCCGTGCTGCTTGGCAAAGCAGTAGTTGAACAGGGCGATGTAGGCGGTGCCGACATGGGGGTCGCCCGTGGGCGATGGCGCGATACGCGTGCGAACGGTGGTCATGGAGAGTCTCGAACGAAAGATGAAACAAAGGCGGGATGTTAGCAGGGAGCAGGCACCTGGCTCCAGCAATGGCGCGAACGTCACTTGTGGTGAGCCTGCCTATCGCTGTTAAATTTGCTTACATTTCTGGAACGATAGTCCCCATGCCCGCTCAACTCAAACGCCGCCTGCTGATCTTCTTCACCCTGGTGGCCATCATCGCCCTCGCCTTCCTGGCCCACTGGTATTTCAAGGGCCGTTTCTACGAGAGCACCGACAACGCCTACGTGCAGGGTGAGATAACACGCATCTCCAGCCAGCTTGGCGCCCGCATCGACGAGGTGCGCGTGGAGGACAACCAGCATGTAGAAAAAGGTGAGCTGCTGGTGCGCCTGGAAGCGGCAGACTTCGACCTGGCCCTGGAACGCGCACGCGCAGCCCTGGCCACCCGCGAAGCGGAATACGTGCAGGCACAAAGCCGCCTGACCCAGCAAGGCAGCCTGATCGCTGCAGGCCAGGCCCAGGTCGCCGCCAACCAGGCCACCTTCGACCGGTCGCGCCTGGACCTCAACCGGGCCGAGAAGCTGCGCATACCGGGCTTCGTTTCCGAAGAGCGAGTGACCACCCTGTCGGCGGAAAACCATGTCGCCGGCTCCCAGGTCGACAAAGCCCGTGCCGACCTGCAAAGCCAGCGCCAGCAAGTCAATGCGCTGTCCGCAGAGCTCAAGCGCCTTGACGCGCAGATAGCCAACGCCCGTGCCGACCTGGCCCAGGCCGAACTGAACCTGACCCGTTGCGAGATCCGCGCCCCGATCAGCGGTACCATCGGCCAGCGCAACGCGCGCAACGGCCAGGTGGTGCAAGCCGGCGCTTATCTGCTGTCGATCGTGCCCGACGAAGCTATCTGGGTGCAGGCCAACTTCAAGGAAACCCAGATAGGCCGCATGCAGCCCGGCCAGCGCGCCGAGCTGCTGTTCGACAGCTACCCCGACACGCCGATCGAGGGCCGTGTCGACAGCCTGTTCGCCGCCTCCGGCGCGCAGTTCAGCCTGCTGCCGCCGGACAATGCCACGGGCAACTTCACCAAGGTGGTCCAGCGTATCCCGGTGAAGCTGACCTTCGCCGCCGACAACCCGCTACACGGGCGTATCCGCCCCGGCATGTCGGTAACCGCCACCGTCGACCTGCGCACTGCAGACAAAGACCACAATGGCCGGTGATCCGTTGCTCCGGCCTGCCGCAGAGCCCAGCCGGCGCGACTGGATCGCGGTGATGAGCGTGATGCTCGGCGCCTTCATGGCGGTGCTGGACATCCAGATCACCAACTCCTCGCTCAAGGACATCCAGGGGGCGCTATCGGCGACCCTGGAGGAAGGCTCGTGGATCTCCACCTCCTACCTGGTGGCGGAGATCATCATGATTCCGCTGACCGCCTGGCTGGTGCAGTTGCTGTCGGCGCGGCGCCTTGCAGTGTGGGTTTCCGCCGGTTTTCTGCTGTCCTCCCTGCTGTGCTCCATGGCCTGGAACCTGGAGAGCATGATCCTGTTCCGCGCCCTGCAAGGCTTTACAGGGGGTGCGCTGATCCCCCTGGCGTTCACCCTGACCCTGATCAAGCTGCCCGAACACCACCGTGCCAAAGGCATGGCGATGTTCGCCATGACCGCCACCTTCGCCCCCTCCATCGGCCCCACTCTGGGCGGCTGGCTGACCGAAAATTGGGGCTGGGAATATATCTTCTACATCAACATCCCGCCTGGGCTGGTCATGATCGCCGGGTTGATGTATGGACTCGAGAAGAAGGAGGCACACTGGGAACTGCTCAAAAGTACCGACTATGCGGGCATCGTGACCCTGGGCCTGGGGCTGGGCTGCCTGCAGGTGTTCCTTGAAGAGGGCCACCGCAAGGACTGGCTGGAATCCAACCTGATCGTCGGGCTGGGCAGCGTCGCCCTGATCAGCCTGATCACCTTTGTCATCCTGCAGTTTTCCAAACCGCACCCGTTGATCAACCTGCGCATTCTCGGCAACCGCAACTTCGGCCTGTCCAGCATTGCCAGCCTAGGCATGGGGGTTGGGTTATATGGGTCGATCTACCTGCTGCCGCTGTACCTGGCACAGATACAGGGCTACAACGCCTTGCAGATCGGCGAGGTGATCATGTGGATGGGCGTGCCACAGCTGTTCTTGATACCGCTGGTGCCGCAGTTGATGAAGGTGGTGCCGCCCAAGCTGTTGTGTGCGCTGGGCTTTTGCCTGTTCGGCGCCGCCAGCTTCGGGTCCGGCGTGCTGAACCCCGACTTCGCCGGGCCACAGTTCAACCATATCCAGATCATTCGCGCGCTCGGGCAACCGATGATCATGGTGACCATCTCACTGATCGCCACCGCCTATATCCAGCAGCAGGATGCCGGTTCTGCATCGAGCCTGTTCAACATCTTGCGCAACCTCGGCGGCGCTATTGGCATCGCCCTGCTCGCCACCTTGCTGGATGCGCGAACCAAGGTGTATTTCGATTACTTGCGCGAGGCCGTGGTGCCGAGCAATCCACAGGTGGCCGAACGCCTGGCGCAACTGGCGGAGCGGTTGGGCAATGACAATGCGGCACTGGGCAAGTTGAGCGAGATTACCCATCAGCAGGCGCTGATCATGGCCTACAACGATGCCTTCCACTTCGTGGGGATCGGGTTGGCAGTGAGCATGGTGGCAGTGCTACTGACCCGCAAGCTACCGGAGGGGTTGAAGGCCGCAGAGGCGCACTGACGGCGCTCCTTGAGCGGAGCGCCATGCCGGGCACGGTCAACTGGTAATCAGGCGCTCCCGAAGCTGAGTGATCTCGTCGCGCAACTGCGCCGCCGCCTCAAACTCCAGATCGCGGGCGAACTGCATCATCTTCTCTTCCAACTGTTTGATGCGCTTGGTGATTTCGCCCGGCGTACGCAGTTCGGCTTCGTAACGGGCGCTCTCCTCCGCAGCCTTGGCCATGCCTTTGCGCTTCTTGCTGCGCGAACCCGGCACGGTGGCGCCTTCCATGATATCGGTGATGTCCTTGACCACGCCCTTGGGCACGATGCCGTTGGCAGTGTTGAAGGCGATCTGCTTCTCGCGGCGGCGCTCGGTTTCGTCGATGGCCCGCTGCATGGAGCCGGTGACCTGGTCGGCGTAAAGGATGGCGCGCCCATTGAGGTTACGCGCAGCGCGACCGATGGTCTGGATCAGCGAACGCTCGGAGCGCAGGAACCCTTCCTTGTCGGCATCGAGGATCGCCACCAGCGACACCTCAGGCATGTCCAGGCCCTCGCGCAGCAGGTTGATGCCCACCAGCACGTCAAAGGTGCCAAGGCGCAGGTCGCGAATGATCTCGACCCGCTCCACCGTGTCGATGTCCGAGTGCAGATAGCGCACCCGCACATCGTGATCGGCCAGGTAATCGGTCAGGTCCTCGGCCATGCGTTTGGTCAACGTGGTGGCCAGCACCCGATCGCCCTGGGCCACGCGCTTGCGAATCTCCGACAGCAGGTCGTCGACCTGAGTCAGCGCCGGGCGCACCTCGACCTGCGGGTCGACCAGGCCTGTGGGGCGCACCACCTGCTCGACCACTCGGCCGGCATGTTCGGCTTCGTAGGGGCCTGGTGTGGCCGAGACGAAGATGGTCTGCGGGCTCACCGCCTCCCACTCATCGAAGCGCATCGGCCGGTTGTCCAGTGCCGAAGGCAGGCGGAAGCCGTACTCGACCAGTGTTTCCTTGCGTGAACGGTCCCCTTTGTACATCGCGCCCACCTGGGGAACGCTGACATGGGACTCGTCGATCACCAACAGCGCATCGGGCGGCAAGTAATCGTAGAGGGTGGGCGGTGGCGCACCGGCCGGGCGCCCGGACAGGTAGCGCGAGTAGTTCTCGATACCATTGCAGTAGCCCAGTTCGAGAATCATCTCCAGGTCGAAGCGGGTGCGCTGCTCCAGGCGCTGGGCCTCGACCAGCTTGTTCGCCTTGTGCAGGTACTCCAGACGGTCCTTGAGCTCTTCCTTGATGCCTTCCACCGCGCCCAGCAGGGTTTCCCGCGGGGTGACGTAGTGGCTCTTGGGGTAGAAGGTAAAGCGTGGCAGCTTGCGGAAGACTTCGCCCGTCAGCGGGTCAAAGGCGGCGATGTTCTCCACCTCGTCATCGAACAGCTCGATGCGGATGGCTTCCAGGTCCGATTCGGCCGGGAAGATATCGATCACGTCACCCCGCACGCGAAAGGTGGCACGGGCGAAGTCCATCTCGTTGCGGGTGTATTGCAGGTCCGCCAGGCGGCGCAGCAGCGCACGCTGGTCCAGCTTGTCGCCACGGTCGACGTGCAGGACCATCTTCAGGTAGGTCTCGGGGCTACCCAAGCCATAAATGCACGATACGGTAGTGACAATGATTGCATCGCGCCGCTCCAGCAGTGCCTTGGTGGCGGACAGGCGCATCTGCTCGATGTGGTCGTTGATCGAGGCATCCTTCTCGATGAAGGTATCCGACGATGGCACATAGGCTTCGGGCTGGTAGTAGTCGTAGTAGGAAACGAAATACTCCACTGCGTTGTTCGGGAAGAACGCCTTGAATTCGCCATACAGCTGGGCAGCCAGGGTCTTGTTCGGCGCCAGCACCAGGGTCGGCCGCTGCACCTGCTGGATGACGTTGGCGATGCTGAAGGTCTTGCCCGAACCGGTCACGCCGAGCAGGGTCTGGTGCGACAGCCCCGCATCGATGCCCTCGACCATCTGGCGAATAGCCTCGGGCTGGTCGCCGGCCGGCTGAAATCGGGTGACGAGCTGGAACTCGGACATGACGGACCTCGCGGTAACGCAGTAACTGTAAATTTAGCCAGTAGTCTATACGCAAATAGGCCCGCAGGGGTCCAGATTCAAGCCCCAGGTGCGAGCACTCTTTGCGATGGACCCGCCAATTCGACCAATGGTTGAAAAATATTTGCGCAAATGATTGGAAAAGCTGCGCCAGAGTGTCGCAGTGACCGGTCGGTATCACTATACTGACTCCCCGTTTGTGCACCGCTTCAGTGCATTTCGGCTGGAGCGTGTACGTCCTATCACTCTCCATTCAGAGCCAAGGTAACAATGAGCCTGTTTTCCGCTGTCGAGCTGGCACCCCGCGACCCCATTCTGGGCCTCAACGAAGCATTCAACGCCGATCCCCGGACCGACAAGGTCAACCTGGGCGTGGGCGTGTACTGCAATGAGGAAGGCCGCATTCCGCTGCTGCGCGCCGTGATCGAAGCCGAAACCCAGCGTGCTGCCCAGCATGCATCGCGCGGCTACCTGCCGATCGACGGCATCGCCACCTACGACCAGGCCGTGCAGAAACTGATTTTCGGCGCCGAATCGCCTTTGCTGGCCGCTGGCCGCGTGGTCACCGTGCAGGCCGTGGGCGGCACCGGCGCTCTGAAGATCGGCGCCGACTTCCTCAAGCGCCTGTCGCCCAATGCCGTGGTGGCCATCAGCGACCCAAGCTGGGAAAACCACCGCGCGCTGTTCGAAACAGCTGGTTTCCCGGTACAGACCTACCGCTACTACGACGCCCCGAGCAACGACGTCAATCGCGCCGGCATGCTTGAGGACCTGAACGCCCTGCCGTCCGGCTCGGTCGTCGTGCTGCACGCCTGCTGCCACAACCCGACGGGTGTCGACCTCACCCTGGACGACTGGAAAAACGTCCTGGAAGTGGTCAAGGCCAAGGGCCATGTGCCGTTCCTCGACATGGCCTACCAGGGCTTTGGTGCTGGCATCGCCGAAGACGCCTTCGCCGTGCGCCTGTTCGCCGAGTCGGGCCTGGACTTCTTCGTTTCCAGCTCGTTCTCCAAGTCGTTCTCGCTGTACGGCGAGCGCGTCGGCGCGCTGTCGATCGTCACGGGCTCGAAGGACGAAAGCACCCGTGTGCTGTCGCAGGTCAAGCGTGTGATCCGTACCACCTACTCCAACCCGCCGACCCACGGCGCGACCATCGTCGCCACCGTGCTCAATAGCGCTGAGCTGTGCCAGATGTGGGAAACCGAGCTGGCCGAAATGCGCACCCGCATCCACGGCATGCGCAAGCAGATGGTCGAACTGCTGGCCGAATATGGCGCCAAGCGCGACTTCAGCTTCGTTGGCCGCCAAGCGGGCATGTTCTCCTACTCGGGCCTGACCGTCGAGCAGGTGGCACGCTTGAAGAACGAGTTCGGGATCTATGCGCTGGACACCGGCCGCATCGCGGTCGCCGCACTGAATCAAAGCAACATCCACGTGGTGACCAAAGCCATCGTCGAAGTACTGTAACGGCTTGATCTGGCTGCCTGGACTGCTAAGGGGTGGGTTGACTTCCCCTTAGCAATCAGTAAGATAGGCGCAGATTCCGCGATAGCTCAGTCGGTAGAGCAAATGACTGTTAATCATTGGGTCCCTGGTTCGAGTCCAGGTCGCGGAGCCAAATACTGAAAACCTCCAAGTGCGCAAGCACTGGAGGTTTTTTCATTTCTGCTCGGCCGGATTGAGCAGTGGCTCGGTAACAGGCTTACCCGTGTCCACCAGGCTCCAGACCAGCAACCTGGCAGGCTCGGTCTTGCTGGCATTGCGCGAAACGCTGTGTACCGTACCCGGCGCTTCGTACCAGTAATCACCGGCCCTGTAGGTCCTTTCCTGCTGGTCGTTGAGCTTCGACACTACCGTCCCTTCGAGCACGTAGGCCATCACTGCACCAGGATGCTGGTGGGCGGGAGATGCCTGGCCGGGCGCATAGCGGACGGTAAGCATCACGGCGGTCTTGCCGGGGGCGTTCGACGGTTGCTGTTTCTGCAGGACTTCGACCTGATCAGTCACGTTACCGTGCGCCCAGGCGCTGGGCTGCCCCGTGAGCAGACCGGCACTGACAAGCAAGGCAAAGGAAAGGCGCGAGGGCTTCATGGGTTTCTCCTGATTGGCAACTGCCAGCAGGGTATGCCCTGGCGCGTGGGTGACCAATGGCCAATTCAGGGAAAAAGCAGGGGGCCGCTGCTGCGCCGGTATGTCAGGCACTACGCCCGATCGGATAGAACTCGCCATGGCTCCAGACCCCTAGCCATTCTTCGCCTTCGATCACCCGGGGTACTGCCAGCTCCACCATTTGGTAGAACACATTACGATGGATCAATGCCTCAAGGTTGCTGCGCATCAGCACATAAGGCGAGGGTTCCTGCGTGAGTGGATCGATCTCGACCCGCACCGGGTTGTCCGGCCCGGCCTCGGCCTGATCGTCGACATTGCTGGTAAACCGCAGGACCTGTTGTTCACCACTGCCCTGCACGTCCAGGGTAACGGCAACAAAGGGGGCATCGTCGACTCGGATACCCACCTTTTCCACGGGCGTGATCAGGAAATAGTCATCGCCATCGCGGCGCAGGATGGTGGAAAAAAGCCGCACCATCGGTTTGCGGCCGATTGGCGTGCCCAGGTAATACCAGGTGCCATCACGGGCAATGCGCATGTCGATGTCACCGCAGAAATCCGGATTCCACAGATGCACCGGCGGCAAGCCCTTGTGCTTGGGGACCTGCGCCAGAAGATCATTGGCCTTGCCGGAATCCGTCATTACCCTGCCCTCACTCACTCATGCCCAGAAGGCTACGAGCGTACTCGCGCATAGGCGCTGCGAGCAAATCCTGCGGTGAGTTGTCGTGGAACGTCAACAAACCGCCACGGCTTTTGATCCGCGCCGTGTCGATCAGGTAGCGGGTGTTGGTCTCGATCAGCATCATCTGCACCACGCCCGTGTCCCACCCCAGGCGGTCGACAGCCTGTTCGTCATACCATTCGTCACCATTGCCGATGCGGTCATCGGTGCGAGCGAAGCGGGTATACAGCACATAGTCGGCGCCGACCGCACGCGCTTCGGCGATCGCCTCTTCCAGACCCAGCGGCCCTTGCGCGCGGCGCACCAGCGGGAAGTACTCGACGAAACTCTTGAACGCCTCCTCGGCTACCACGTTCTGCTTTGGCACCGGGCCTTTGCCCGGCGGCATGAAGGCGCCCTGGCCGATGAAGATGAACGAATCGGGTTGCAGGCGGATCGACAAGGTGCGGCGCGTATCGCTGTGATCCAGCAGGCCGGCATCGCTCATGTGGTAACGGACGCCCTCGCCCATATCGCTGACATTCATGCAGCCGCCCAGCGCCAACAGCGCCAGCGGCAAGACCAGGCTACGCATCTTCCCTCCAGTGGCCGGTGACGAAAAACCGGCGAATAGCCGGCGGATGCAGCTTTTGCGCCAGATCAGCCGCCAATCACTTTCATCACCATCACATCACCGGAAAATGCCACTGCTTGCTTGTCACCCAGCGCCTTCACCAGCAATTGCTGCAGGGCGGGCAGTGCCTGGTGACGCGGCTGCTCCAGCACGTCGCCGATATAGTGACGATTGCCCGACGACAGGCAGCCATGCAGCCAACCCGTGGACGACAGACGCAAGCGCGAACAGCTCCGGCAGAACGGTACGCTTTCATTGGCGATCACGCCAAAATGGCCCTTGCCCATAATGTGATAACGCAGCGCGGTAGCGTCCGGCGGCGCATCGGCCTGTCGAAACGCATGCTCGCGGCCGATCATCGCCAACAACTGCTCGAGCCCCACGAACTGCTGCAAAAAGGCGTTGTGATCACGTGCCAGGTGGCCCATGCGCATCAGCTCGATAAAACGCAGTTCAAAACCATGGGCCAGGCAGTACTCGAGCATTGGCAGCACCTGGTCCAGGTTCTGCCCGCGCATGGGCACCATGTTGACTTTGATCTGCATGCCCATGGCCTGGGCCTGCTGCATGCCGGCCAAGACACTGGCCAGGTCCCCGCCCCGCGCGATACGTCGGAAAGCCTCCCGGTCGAGACTATCAAGGGACACATTCAAGCGGCGGATCCCCGCCGCCTGTAGTTGCGGCAACTTGCGCGCAAGCAGTTGGCCATTGGTGGTCAAGGTGATGTCTTCGAGGTCGAGCCTGGCCACTGCGGCGAGAAATGCATCCAGCCTGGGGCTGACCAGAGGCTCGCCGCCGGTGATACGCAGGCGCTGGATACCCGCGGTTTCCATCAGGTAGGCAACACCTGTTGCCAGCGCCTGCGCCGGAAGTTCGTCCTGCGCCGCCACGAGCCGCTTGCCATCCGGTACGCAATAGGTGCACGCGTAGTTACAGGCAGCCGTCAGGCTGACGCGCAGGTTGCGAAAACGCCTGCCTTGACGATCGACGATCATGGATGACTCCGGCATGGATGAATCGGGGCTGGCAAAACCTGACTCAAAATTCAGGTTTTTGCAAGCCCCTGTCCATGCCGGGTTTACTCACAAACGGCCAGATGCCTCAGCTGGCAGGTTCCGGATCCCGCTTGCGCTTGTTGCCCATGCGTACGCCGATGTCCATGAGGAACTGGAAGAAGCCTTCCTGATCCTCCAGCACGTTGCTCCAGAACGGCGAGTGGTAAAGCGCTACTGCGCCATGCACCAGCGCCCATGCTGCGCAGTAGTGGAAGTACGGTGGCACGTCTTCGAGCTTGCCTTCGCTGATGCGGCCCTTGATCAACTGGGTGAGGCGATCGAAATTGGAGGCACGGATGCTGTGCAACTCCTCGACCATCTCCGGCACCTGGTTGCCCTTGACCACCTTTTCTTCCAGGCGGTCGAACAACCGGTAGCGCTGCGGATCACGCATGCGAAACTCGAAGTAGGCGCGCGACAGCGCCTCCTTGTCACGATCGACATCGGCTGAGTGCAACAGCGCGTTCAGGTCCCGCTCATAGTCGAGCATCAGGCGCAGATAGATCTCCGCCTTGGACTTGAAGTGCTTGTAGATCGTGCCTTTGCCGATACCTACGGCGTCGGCGATCATCTCGACAGTGACGCTGTCTTCACCCTGTTCGAGGAACAGCTTGAGCGCGGTGTCGAGGATTTCCTGTTCGCGACGGCGAAACTCACGGACCTTACGAGGTTCTTTCTGCATAGGAAGGACTGGATGACATTGAAGCGGTTTATTATGCCTAACTTGCAGCAAATTGCACGGATCATCCAACCATGTCTATGTTTCACGATGAGTTCGTCCAGGCCCCAGGGCTGCGCTACCTGAACCATGCGGCCATCGCGCCGTGGCCGCGCCGGGCCAGCGAAGCCGTTGCACGCTTTGCCCAGACCAATGTGCACCTGGGGGCCAGTGACTACTCTACCTGGCTGGCCACCGAACGGCGGCTGCGCGAACGCCTGGCACGGTTGATAAACGCGCCTTCACGCGGCGACATCGCACTGGTCAAGAACACCTCCGAGGCCCTCTCGCTGGTTGCGTTCGGCCTTGATTGGCAACACGGCGACCAGGTTGTTATCAGCGATGAGGAATTCCCCTCCAACCGAGTGGTGTGGGAGGCGCTGGCCGATCGCGGTGTCGACGTGCTTCAGGTGAGCCTTGCCGGCGCCGACCCGGAGGCGTCGCTGCTGGCGGCCTGTGGCCAGCGCACGCGACTGCTTGCGGTCAGTGCCGTGCAGTTCGGCAGCGGGCTGCGCCTGGACCTGGCGCGCCTCGGTGCGGGCTGCCGGACACGCAATGTGCTGTTCTGCGTCGACGCCATTCAACAGATCGGTGCGCTGCCCTTCGACGTGCAGCATTATCAGTGCGATTTCGCCATGGCCGATGGCCACAAATGGATGCTGGGCCCTGAGGGGCTGGGTCTCTTCTACTGCCGCGCCGCGCTACGCCCACAACTTAAGCTCCATGCTTACGGCTGGCACATGCTTGAACACCTGGGAGATTTCGAGCGCCGCCAGTGGCAGCCCGCGCGTAGCGCACGACGCTTCGAGTGTGGCAGCCCGAACATGCTGGGTGCCTGCGCGCTTGAGGCAAGCCTGTCATTGCTGGAGGACGTCGGCATGGACGCGGTCGCCCTGCTGTTGCAGCAGCGCGTCGAACAGTTGCTGCAAGGGCTGGCGAGCATCCCGGGGCTGCGCCTGCATAGCCCGGTCAGCGAGGGCCGCCGCGCTGCAATCGTAACATTCAGTGTCGCGGGGCAAGACAGCACCGAACTCTATCGCAGCCTGCTCGCCGAACGCACGATCTGCGCATTGCGCGGCCCCGGCGTGCGGTTTTCGCCGCATTTCTATACCGACCAGAAGATTATCGAGGAAGCTGTCCAGCAGGTAAGGCGCTTGGCCATGCGCTGAAGAAGGAAGGGACGCCGCGCGTATTCCAAATCTGTTTAAAAAACGTACAACAGGCACTGGCACTGCGCCAAACCTGACCAATACTTGAAGTGTTGGCGCGGCGCATCCCCCCCAAGTGGCGCGCCGATAAAGGTGCTCAGGGACCGCGTACCTTTGTTTTACTCCTAATGGTCTTAACCCGGATTCCCCCCCCAGAACCCGGGTTTTTTTTCGGCCGACAAGCCCGCCGCCACGGCGGCGATGGTGCCGCTACACCCGAGCTTGCCGCGCCGGGCTGGCTTAGGCCACACGGGCCAAGGGGAACAACCGCTTGAAGTTGGCCGTGGTCTGCTCGGCCAACTGCTGGTAACTCACCCCACGCAACGACGCCACATATTCCGCCACCTCACGCACGTACTGCGGCAGGTTGGGCTTACCCCGGTACGGGATCGGCGCCAGGTACGGCGAGTCGGTTTCCACTAGCAGGCGGTCGACCGGCACCTGCCGGGCCACCTCGCGCAGCGCATCGGCATTACGGAAGGTGACGATGCCGGACAACGAAATGTAGTAACCCAGGTCCAGGGCCGCCTTGGCCATGTCCCAGTCTTCGGTGAAACAGTGCAACACCCCGGCTTGGGGCAGGTTCGCCTCGCGCAGCAGCGCCAAGGTATCCGCCCTTGCTGCGCGGGTATGCACGATCACCGGCTTGCCGGTCTGGCGCGATGCTTCCAAGTGCAGGCGGAACGATGCCTGCTGCAGCTCAGCAGCCTCCGGCTCGTAGTGATAGTCCAGCCCCGTTTCGCCTATGGCCACGACATGCGGATGCGCCAGCTCGCGCAGCAGCCATTCCAGCGCCGGTGTTTCACCCGGCGCCAGGTCAAGCGGGTGGACGCCAACCGAGCAATCGACATCGGCATACTGCTCGCTCAGGGCCTTGACCGCACCGGCATTCTCGGCACTTACACCAATGCACAGAAAATGCCCCACTCCCCGCTCGCGGGCAGCCTGCAGGGCAGCATCGAGGGAGCCCTGATGGGCGCTTAGGTCAAGACGGTCAAGATGGCAATGGGAATCTACGAGCATGGGATACGGCACACATGAGGAAATTAAAGATCAGCGCGCACCTGGCAGCTGCAACCAATGGGCCAGCAAGGCCTCCAGCAGCAGGGCACGATTGAGGTTGGCCTTGCCCAACACCTTCTGGCGCTGCTCGAGGATCCACGCCTGCACCTCGAGTACCTTGGCCTGCCGGCTCTTCTGCGCCAGGTATTGCACTACCTTGCGCATGTCGGCCAAGCCTAGCCCTTCTTCATCCTGGGTCAACTGATAGCGCAGGATCAGGTGCGACCAGTCGCAGAACCAGTCGAACAACAGCAGCAACGGCACGCCGTTCCAGGCTTCGGCCAACTGGCTGGGTGACAGCTGCTGCTTGAGCAGTTTCTTCACCCCGTCGGTGACCAGGGCCCGCTGCTCACGCACACCCTGCGCCTGCAGGCTCACGGCCATCAGTGGCGAGCCGGCGGCCAGGGCCAGCAGCTCAGCGCGCTCGGCCTCGTCGCTGTCGGGCAGCGCCGTGGCTAGCCAAGCTTGGCTCTGAGCCAGGCCTGGCTGGGGGCAGGTGACCTGCTGGCAACGGCTCTTGATGGTCGGCAACAGGCGGCTGGGCTGATGGCTCACCAGCAGCAGCACGGTATCGCCCGAGGGTTCTTCCAGGCTTTTGAGTAGCGCGTTGGAGGCGTTGACGTTCATCGCCTCGACCGGCTCGATCAACACCACCTTGCGCCCACCAAGCTGGGCAGTCTGCACCACGAAGGACACCAGCTCGCGCACCTGGTCGACCTTGATCGGCTTGTCGGCCTCCTCTGGTTCCAGCACGAAGTTGTCCGGGTGGCTGCCCGCCTTCAACAACAGGCAGGACTTGCACTGCCCGCAGGCATCCAACCCTTGTGGCTGCTGGCACAACAACCGAGCCATCAGGCGCTCGGCCAAGGCCCGCTTGCCGATGCCCTGAGGCCCATGCAGCAAATAGGCATGGGCGTGCTGGGCACGACCGGCCAACTGCTGCCACAACGCCTGCTGCCAGGGGTAGGCCTCAGCCACGGCAACGCTCCAGGATGCTCGGCAACAGGGCATCCAAGGCACGTTGCACGGCCTCCAGTGGCTGCGCGGCGTCCAGCAGGCTGTAGCGCTGCGGCTCACGCTGGGCACGCTGCAAATAGGCCTGGCGCACGGCCTCGAAGAAGGCCTGACCTTCCTGTTCGAAGCGGTCCAGACGACCCCGCGCAGCCGCACGGGCCAGGCCCACTTCCACTGGCAGGTCGAAGACGAGTGTCAAGTCGGGGCGTAAGGCGCCCTGGACGAACTGCTCAAGCGCAGCAATACGCTCCACTGACAAACCGCGGCCGCCGCCTTGATAGGCGTAGGTGGCATCGGTGAAGCGATCACACAACACCACCGCCCCACGGGCCAGCGCCGGGCGGATAACCAGGGCCAGGTGCTGGGCGCGCGCGGCGAACACCAGCAACAGCTCGGTGTCGGCAGCCATGGTTTCATCGCTGGGCGCCAACAGCAGTTCGCGGACTTTCTCGGCCAGCGGGGTGCCCCCAGGCTCGCGGGTCAGCACGACATCCAACCCCTGCTCACGCAGGCGTGCGGCCAGGTAGTCGCGGTTGGTGCTCTTGCCCGCGCCTTCGGGGCCTTCCAGGGTAATAAACAAGCCGCTCACAGGCAGTCCTTAATGTTGTTCGTCAGGCGCCGGCGCTTCACCCGGAGCGGGCTCGCCGGAGGGGGCCGAGTCCTGCGTGGCGGGCTCGCCCGGTGCTGCAGGGTCTACCGCCGGCGCCTCGCCTGCACCCGGCAGCGCCTGCGGTGCCGGGCTGGACCGGTAGTCGGCGCGCCGCTTGAGCTGAAACTCGCGCACCGCCGAGTTGTGATTGTCGAGGTCGTCGGAGAACACATGGCTGCCATCGCCCCGGGCGACGAAGTACAAGCTGGTGCCGTCGGACGGGTTGAGCGCAGCATGGATTGCCTCGCGCCCTACCATGGCGATCGGCGTCGGTGGTAGCCCAGTCATGGTGTAGGTGTTGTAGGGCGTGGGTTCACGCAGGTCGGCGCGGGTGATCTTGCCGTTGTAGCGCTCGCCCATGCCATAGATGACCGTTGGATCGGTCTGCAACATCATGCCCAGGCGCAGGCGTCGGACGAACACGCCGGCGATCTGCCCGCGCTCCTGGGGGATACCGGTCTCCTTCTCTACCAACGAGGCCATGATCAGCGCCTGGTAAGGGTCACGGTAAGGCAGGTCAGTGGTGCGCTCGGCCCACTCCTTGGCGAGGACTTCGTCCAGGCGCATATAGGCCTGCTGCAGCAGCTCGACATCGCTCATGCCCCGCACGAAGCGATAGGTATCGGGGAAGAAGCGCCCTTCCGGGAACACCCCAGTATGGCCTAGCTTGTCCATCACCTCCGAATCGGCTAGGCCGTCGAGGGTGTGCTTGATCTTTTCATGCTTGGCGATGGCCGAGCGGACCTGGCGGAAGGTCCAGCCTTCGACCAGGGTCAGGTTGTACTGCACCACGTCGGCACGGCGCCAGGCATCGAACAAGTCTTCGACAGTCATGCCGGGGGTGAGGCGGTATTCACCGGTTTTAAGCGGTGTGCCCACCATGTTGAAGCGCCAGTACAGGCGCAGCCAGAAGGCGTCGTCGAGCAACCCCTCGCTCTGCATGCGGTAGAACATGCGGTTAGGGTTGGTGCCACTGGGCACGTCGAGCAGGCGTTCTTGCGTCACATGCAAGGGCTGCTCCAGCACTGAATGAACCTTCCAGGCCGCCCAGCCCAAGGCCAGGCCAGCCAGAATCAAGCCCATTTCCAGCAGCAGCAGGAATTTGCGTCTCACGAATTCAGGTATCCAGTAACGTACGGGCAACGGCCTGCAGTTTACGGGTGAGTGGGCCCGGCGACCAGTTCAATGCAGCAATTGCACGCACAGGCCAGACACCGTAGACGCTATTGCAGACAAACACTTCGTCTGCCTGCTCCAACTCGTCATACGCCACGTCACGTACTTGCACCGCAATGGCCATCGCCTGGGCCTGCTTGAGCAAGGCACTGCGCATCACGCCAGCAACACCACAACGGCTCAGATCAGCCGTCAGCAGCACGCCGTCGCGCACCAGGAACAGATTGCTGTACACGCCCTCGACTACCCTGCCCTGCCCGTCACGCATCAGCCCTTCGGCATGTTCGCTGTCCTGCCATTCGGCACGGGCCAGCACCTGCTCCAGGCGGTTGAGGTGTTTGAGGCCTGCCAGCAAGGGTTGTTCCCCAAGCCGGGTCTGGCAGGAAAACAGTCGCACGCCGTGCTCGGCATGCTCGACAGGATAGCTGGGCAGCGGGCCGCCTTGAAGGATACGCCGGGGTGCGGCGCCAACCACCGGGGCATAGCCACGCTGGCTATCACCGCGGGTAAGGATCAGCTTGGCCACGCCTTCACCCAGCTGGGCGGCGTAACGCAAAATTTCGTCACGCAGCAGTGCCAGGTCGGCGTCGATAGCCAGGCGCTGACAACCCAGCGCCAAGCGGTCCAGATGGCCTTCGAGCAAGCTGGGCCGGCCAGCACGCACGGCGATGGTCTCGAACAGGCCATCGCCGTAGGCCAGGCCACGGTTCTGCAGGTTGACCGCAGTCGCAGGCTGGCCATCGATCCAACTGTGCATCAACCGGCGAACCGGCGGAACACCAGCGAGCCGTTGGTGCCGCCAAAGCCGAACGAGTTGGACAACACCACGTCGATCGGCATGCTGCGCGCCTGGTGCGGCACGAAGTCGAGGTCGCAACCTTCGTCCGGTTCATCCAGGTTGATGGTAGGGGGTGCCATCTGGCTGTTGATCGCCAGTACACTGAAGATCGCCTCGACCGCACCGGCCGCGCCCAGCAAGTGGCCAGTCATCGACTTGGTCGAGCTGACCGCCAGCTTGTAGGCGTGGTCGCCAAACACACGCTTGATCGCCGCAACTTCGGCGACATCGCCAGCCGGGGTTGAGGTGCCATGGGCGTTGATGTAACTGACCTCTTGCGGCTGGATGCCGGCATCGCGCAAGGCATTGGCCATGCAGCGCGCTGCCCCTTCGCCGCTGTCCGGTGGCGAGGTCATGTGGTAAGCATCGCCACTCATGCCAAAACCGACCAGCTCGGCATAGATGGTCGCACCACGGGCCTTGGCGTGCTCCAACTCCTCCAGCACCAAGGCACCGGCACCATCAGACAGCACGAAACCATCGCGGCCCTTGTCCCACGGACGGCTGGCACGGGCCGGCTCATCGTTGCGGGTCGACAGCGCACGCGACGCGCCGAAGCCGCCCATGCCAAGGCCGCACGCCGCCATTTCGGCGCCACCGGCGATCATCACATCGGCCTCACCGTAGGCGATATTGCGCGCGGCCATGCCGATGCAATGAGTACCGGTGGTGCACGCCGTGGCAATGGCGTAGTTCGGCCCCTGCAGCCCAAGGTGAATCGACAGGAAGCCAGAAATCATGTTGATGATCGAACCCGGCACGAAGAATGGCGAAATACGGCGCGGCCCCTGCTCGTGCAAGGTACGGCTGGTTTCTTCGATATTGGTCAGGCCACCGATGCCCGACCCCATGGCCACGCCGATGCGTTCGCGGTTGGCATCGGTGACTTCCAGGCCGGCGTTGCGCACCGCCTGAAAACCGGCTGCCAGCCCGTACTGAATGAACAGGTCAAGCTTGCGAGCCTCCTTGGCCGACAGGTACTGCTCGACCTCGAAGCCCTTCACCGAGCCGCCAAAACGGGTGGAGTAGGCAGACAAGTCCGTGTGTTCGATCGGACCGATGCCACTGCGGCCAGCCAGAATGCCCTGCCAGGTGCTCGGTACATCGGTACCCAGTGGCGACAGCATACCCATACCGGTGACCACGACGCGTCTACGCGACACAGTACTCTCCTTTTCTAATAACAGAGTCTCTTGCCATTGCATTCAAGGCAACGGAATGAAATGGCAACAAGCTCTCGATGCGGATCGGTCGACGCACGCAGCTCGCAAAGAAAAAACCGCACGCCGGCAAAGGCAGTGCGGTTCTTCTCGACAAGAAGCGTCGACTAAAGCGTCTTAGGCCTGGTGGCTGGTGACGTAGTCGATGGCAGCTTGAACGGTAGTGATCTTCTCGGCTTCTTCGTCAGGGATTTCGGTCTCGAATTCCTCTTCCAGAGCCATCACCAGCTCAACGGTGTCAAGCGAATCGGCACCCAGGTCATCGACGAAGGACTTCTCGTTAGTCACTTCCTCTTCCTTGACGCCCAGTTGCTCGGCGACGATTTTCTTGACGCGTTCTTCGATGGTGCTCATACCTAGTTTTCACTCCTAATGGACATATGTCAGGCAGCTGGCCGGTGACCAAGTTTATAGAAAGACGTTCGCTTTTCAAGCTCAACGCACCTTCGGCTTAGTGACCTGGCCCCCTGCCTGGAATCTGGTTGCAGCTTTATAACGGATTTTAGGCTCGCAGTATGACTCTTTTTTTAAGCAATCCGTCACATTGAGTTGCGGTTTTACATGTACATCCCGCCGTTCACCGGCACGGTAGCGCCAGTGACATAGGCTGCGCCGTCAGATGCCAGGAAGGAAACCACCTTGGCGATTTCGTCGGCCTGGCCCAGGCGGCCCAGCGGAATCTGGGTCTGCAGGGCTTCGCGTTGCGCCTCAGGCAGCTCGCGGGTCATGTCGGTGTCGATGAAGCCAGGGGTTACCGAGTTGACGGTAATGCCACGCGAGCCTACTTCACGCGCCAAGGCGCGGCTGAAGCCTTCCAGGCCTGCCTTGGCGGCCGCGTAGTTGGCCTGGCCAGCGTTACCCATGGCGCCGACGACCGAACCGATGCTGATGATACGACCCCAACGCGCCTTGGTCATGCCACGCAGCACGCCCTTGGACAAACGGTAGAGGCTGTTCAGGTTGGTATCGATCACGTCGAACCACTCGTCATCCTTCATGCGCAGCATGAGGTTGTCACGAGTGATGCCGGCATTGTTGACCAGAATGGTCGGTGCGCCGAACTGCTCGCCGATGGCGCCCAATACCGCGTCCACGGATTCGGCGCTGGTCACGTTCAGCTCCATGCCGGTGCCGGCGATGCCGTGTTCTTTCAGGGTAGCGGCAATGCGCTCGGCACCAGAAGCCGAAGTGGCCGTACCGATCACGGTCGCGCCCTGGCGGCCGAGCTCGAGGGCGATGGCCTGGCCGATACCACGGCTGGCGCCGGTCACCAATGCAACTTTACCTTGCAGGCTCATGCAAGCATCTCCAAAAATTCAGGCCAGCGCCGCACGGGTGGCGGCGACGGCGTCAGGGGTATTGAGGTTGTAGGTGGTCACGCCTTCGGCGCAACGCTTGTTCAGGCCAGCCAGGACTTTGCCTGGGCCGCACTCGACCAGGTTGACCGCGCCGTTGGCGGCCAGGGTCTGCACACACTCGACCCAGCGCACGGGCTGGTAAAGTTGCGCCAGCAAGTCCTGCTTGAGGGTGTCGAGGTCGGCGGCGATGGCAGCCGTGACGTTCTGCACCACCGGGATTTGCGGCGCCTTCCATTCAATGGCGTTGACGTCGTCGGCAAACCGCTCGGCGGCCGGCTTCATCAATGCACAGTGCGACGGCACGCTGACCGGCAACGGCAAGGCGCGCTTGGCGCCCTTGGCCTTGCACAGCTCGATGGCACGGTTGACCGCTGCGACGTTGCCGGCAATGACCACCTGGCCCGGAGAGTTGAAGTTAACAGCGCTGACCACTTCATCTTCGGCCGCTTCGGCACAGATGGCTTTCACATCGTCGTCGCTCAGGCCGAGGATCGCGGCCATGGCACCGTGGCCAGCCGGCACGGCCTCTTGCATCAGCTCACCACGACGCTTTACCAGCTTGACCGCGTCTTTCAGCGCCAGGCTGCCGGCAGCGACCAGAGCGCTGTATTCACCCAGGCTGTGCCCGGACACGAATGCCGGCTGCGCACCGCCCTCTTCCAGCCACAGGCGCCACAGCGCAATGGAGGCGGTGAGGATGGCAGGCTGTGTCTTGTCGGTTTGGTTGAGTTGTTCTTCCGGACCTTCCTGGACCAGCTTCCACAGGTCGTAACCCAGAGCATCGGACGCTTCTTTGAAGGTCTCGACGATCACTGGCTTCTCGGCGCCGAGCTCTTTGAGCATACCCAGAGACTGGGAACCTTGACCCGGGAAGACGAATGCGAGGGATGCAGACATTGAACAAGCCCTTATGATCTTGTCGTCGGATAGGGCGCGCCGAGCACGAGGCTGGACGCGGAATCTGAACAGTTGGATGGAAACACAGACCAAACGGTCACATTTAAGCACTTCATCGGCGATACGCCTAAGGCAACAGGTCTTCGAGGCGGCCGTGCAGGCGCTGGGGCAGGTTCTCCTGAATCTCGATCAACGCCCGTTGAATGGCGCTCTGGAACCCCTGGACCCCTGCCGAGCCGTGGCTCTTGATGACGATGCCCTGCAACCCCAAAAAGCTTGCGCCATTATGCCGCGCCGGTGCCAGGTCGGCCTGTAGGCGCCTGAGCAGTGGCATGGCCATGGCACCGGCTATACGGGCCAAGGCGCCGCCCTTGAACAACTGCTCGATGCGCGCACCGATCATGGTCGCCAGGCCTTCACTGGATTTGAGCAGAATATTGCCGACAAAGCCGTCGCACACCACGACGTCGGCTTCACCTCGATACAGCCCATCACCTTCGACGAAGCCGACATAATTGAGGCCCCGGGCATTCTGCAGCAGCGTAGCGGCCAACTTGACCTGCTGGTTGCCTTTGATGTCCTCGGTGCCGATGTTCAACAACGCCACCCGCGGACGATGAACCCCCAGGGCCTGAGCGGCCACCGAGCCCATCACGGCAAACTGGTAGAGGTTTTCGGCACTGCAATCGACGTTGGCGCCCAGGTCGAGCAACTGGCAATACCCTACCTGAGTCGGGATGGCCGCCACCATGGCCGGCCGATCGATACCCGGCAGGGTCTTGAGCACAAAACGCGACAGCGCCATCAGCGCACCGGTATTGCCGGCGCTGACGCAGGCTTGAGCCTTGCCATCACGCACCAGTTCCAGGGCAATGCGCATCGACGAATCGGGTTTGCCGCGCAACGCCTGGGACGGCCGCTCGTCCATGCCGATCACCTCACTGGCCGCGACAATCTGCAGGCGCGCGCGATCCGCAGCCGCAAGGCCGCTGACGAGATCTTCAAGGAGGGAGGGTTGACCGACGAGGGTCAGGTGCAGCGAGGGGGTAGCCGAAAGGCAGGCAATGCTAGCCTGGACAATGCTGCGGGGACCGAAGTCCCCGCCCATTGCGTCGATCGCGATGATCTGAGCGGACAAGGATTACTCGTCAGCGCCCTTGTCGACCACTTTGCGACCACGGTATACGCCTTCTGGCGAAACGTGGTGGCGCAGGTGTACTTCACCGGAGGTTTTCTCTACCGACAGCGCGTTTTCCGACAGGGCGTCGTGCGAACGGCGCATGTCACGGGCAGAGCGGGATTTTTTGTTCTGCTGAACAGCCATAATTGATTAACTCCTAAACGTTTGGGTCACGCTTTAACTGCGCCAAAACACTGAACGGGTTGGACCGCGATACCTCGTCCTTGCTCGATTCGGGCTCGTCTGCGCCCGCCGGCTGCTGGCATTCTTCCGGATGATGAGCAGGCACGATGGGCAAGGCGAGCAGAAGCTCCTCCTCGATCAAGGCCTGCAGATCCAAAGGATCTTCGCCCAGTTCCAGCACGTCATAGCCTTTCGGCAACGACTGGGTATTCGCACCCTCCTTCACCACAGCGTATGTACATTCACTGTGAATCGGCAGGGTGACCAGCTCAAGACAACGCTGGCAAACCATTTTGACCTCGACATCCAGCTCACTGTGGATAACCACCACGTGCTGTTCATCTCGTTCAAAATCGAACTTCGCCTGCACCGTACCGACATTGTCGGAAAGCGGGTCGCAGAGTCTTTCCAAATCAGCGAGTTGCAGCGAACCGTTAAGGGTTACGCCACGATCGGCTAATTTGCGCGGGTCAACGTGAGGTGGAATCGGGTCATTCAACATAGGCGCAGCATTCTAGGGATGCCCCCCGCCCCTGTCAAAGGAAATTCGGCGGCATCTCACATGTTAGAATCAGGTTCAACTGACCAGGAGTCTACCATGCTGCCTTTGTTGCTGGCTTCCAGCTCCACTTACCGGCGCGAACTGCTTGCGCGCCTGCGCCTGCCCTTCACCTGGGCAAGCCCCGACATAGACGAACAGCGCCAGGGTGACGAGCCAGCCGTCGACCTGGTTCGCCGCCTCGCCCGGGAAAAAGCCGAGGCACTGGCAGCCAGCCACCCCGGACACCTGATCATCGGCTCCGACCAGGTCGCCGTACTGGGTGAACAGATCCTTGGCAAGCCACACACGTTCGAACGCGCCTGCGAACAGTTGCTCGAAGCGAGCGGCCAACAGGTCACCTTCCTCACCGGGCTGGCACTGCTCAACACTGCCACGGGGCAATGCCAGGTCGACTGCGTACCTTTTACCGTGACGATGCGGGAACTGGACCGCGCGCGCGTGGAGCGCTACGTGACAGCGGAGCAGCCGCTGGATTGCGCAGGCAGCTTCAAGGCTGAGGGGCTGGGAGTGAGCCTGTTCCAGAGCACGCATGGGTGCGATGCCACCAGCCTGATCGGGCTGCCGCTGATTCGACTGGTGGACATGCTGAGCTCAGAAGGCGTAACGATCCCCTGAGATCACACGGGGGGCCTCAACGCAAGGTAGGCCCCTGGAAGCCCATGTACAGGGCCAGATGTTCAGCCACACTGGCACCGATGCGCTTGGAGAAGCGATCGAACGGCGACTCCTGAACAGTGAAGTCGACCAGCTCCTTCTCTCCCACGATCTCACGCGCCACATAGCTGGCACTGCCCAGGCCATCGACCAGCCCCAGCGCCTTGGCCTGCTCACCGGTCCAGATCAGGCCGCTGAACAACTCTGGATGCTCCTTGTCCTTCAGGCGGTCACCCCGCCCCTGCTTGACCATGGCGATGAACTGCTGGTGCGTGGTATTCAGCACGCCCTGCCAAAACGCCTTTTCCTCGGGCTTTTCTGGCGAGAACGGATCCAGGAAGGCCTTGTGTTCGCCAGCGGTATAGCTGCGCCGCTCCACCCCTAGCTTCTCCATCGTGCCGACGAAGCCATAACCGGCCGCTGTGACACCGATGGACCCCACCAGGCTGGCCTTGTCGGCATAGATTTCATCGGCCGCACTGGCGATGTAATAAGCGCCAGAAGCCCCCAGATCGGTTATCACTGCATACAGCTTGATGTCCGGGTGCTCACCGCGCAGCCGACGGATCTCGTCATACACATAGCCCGCTTGCACGGGGCTGCCGCCCGGGCTGTTGATGCGCATGACCACTGCCTTGGTCTTGGCGTCCTTGAATGCCTCGCGCAGACTTTTGACGATATTGTCGGCGCTGGCGGCCTCCTGGTCGGCAATAACCCCGCGCACTTCGACCAGCGCCGTGTGGTTGGCACTGCGCGAGGCGGCCTTGTCCATGTCCATCAGCGGCGAGAACAGCACCAGCAGGCCGAACAGGTAGACGAACGTGAGCAGCTTGAAGAATATCCCCCAACGCCGCGACCGGCGCTGCTCCTGCACCCCTGCCAGCAGGGTCTTCTCCAGAAGCTTCCAGCTCTTGCGCTCTTCGCGCTCATCGGGTTCGGACTCAGGGGCCTTCCACTCGTCAGCCATGCTCACCTACCTTGGAATTGGAATTGCGTGGAACCTGCCAGCCACTCGCGCAACTGGGAGAAATGATCGATGCAAACCTGCGGGCCGAACTCGGCCAGCGCCTGCAACGGCATGGCACCATACCCCACCGCCACCGAATGCATGCCGGCATTGCTGGCCATTTGCAGATCGAACGCCGAATCTCCGACCATCAGCGCACGCCCAGGTTCGACGCCGCAATGGCCGAGGATTTGCTCGAGCATCAACGGATGGGGTTTGCCACGCGCCTCGTCGGCTGCGCGGGTGATGTCGAAAAAGCCTTCCCAGCCATTGGCCCTGAGTACCCGATCCAGCCCGCGACGCGCCTTGCCGGTTGCGACCGCCAGGCGGTAACCCTCACTCCTGAAAGCGTCCAGCGACTCGACCACGCCCTCGAACAGTGGCGACGGCTGCTGATCGAGCGCCATGTAGACATCGGCGTAGTGCTGGCGAAAGACCTCGACCTGCACGGCGTCCAGATGAGGATAGAGGGTGGCAATGGCTTCACCGAGGGCCAGACCGATGATGCCCTTGACTGCCTCGTCGCGGCTCGGCGCCTCACCGGCACGCTCGGCCGCGGCGTTCATGGCTTCGACGATACGGCCAATGGAGTCAGCCAGCGTGCCATCCCAATCGAAGATCAGAAGCTCGTAGCGCTTTGTCATAAATCAGGACGCACTCAGGCGCTCCACGGTTTTTGCCCAAACTTCATCCACGGGCGCCTCAAGCTTGAGCTCACCGCCATCAGGCAGCGGCACGGTCAGGGCATAGGCATGCAGGAACAGGCGCTTGCCGCCCAGCTCGCGAATCTCGCGGCTGAAATCTTCGTCGCCGTACTTGCTGTCACCGGCGATCATGTGCCCGGCATGCAAGGTGTGCACGCGGATCTGGTGGGTGCGCCCCGTGATCGGGCGCGCCTCGACGATGGTGGCGAACTCGCCGAAACGGCGCAGCACACGGAACAGGGTCAGCGCCTCCTTGCCCTCATCGTTGACCTCGACCATGCGCTCACCCGAGCGCAGGTTGCTCTTGAGCAACGGCGCGTTGACTTGCTTCTTGGAGGTTGGCCAGTGACCGCGCACCAACGCCATATAGCGTTTGTCGACGCCATCACCGCGCAGCGCGGCATGCAGGTGGCGCAGCATGCTGCGCTTC
This sequence comes from Pseudomonas sp. NBRC 111131, assembly GCF_001320525.1. NCBI lineage: Bacteria > Pseudomonadati > Pseudomonadota > Gammaproteobacteria > Pseudomonadales > Pseudomonadaceae > Pseudomonas > Pseudomonas sp. NBRC 111131. The sequence goes on from NZ_BCBH01000009.1 coordinate 40,182, forward strand.
TTGGCGATCATCAGCAGGCCGGAAGTGTCACGATCCAGGCGATGCACCAGCTCGAGCTCCTTGGCGTCCGGACGCAACTGGCGCAACGCCTCGATCACGCCAAAACTCAAGCCGCTGCCACCATGCACGGCGATGCCGGCCGGCTTGTTCATCACGATCAGCGCCTTGTCTTCATAGACAATGGCCGCTTCCAGGCGCTGCAGCAGCCCCTGGGCGACCGGCGCCGGCTCGTCGCGCTCAGGCAGGCGGACGGGCGGCACGCGCACGATGTCACCGGCCTGCAGCTTGTACTCAGGCTTGATACGGCCCTTGTTGACCCGCACCTCGCCTTTGCGCAGGATGCGATAAACCAGCGTCTTGGGCACGCCCTTGAGCGCCGTGATGAGGAAATTGTCGATGCGTTGGCCGGCAAGTTCCGGCGCGACTTCGATCAGCTGAACGCCGGAAGTCGGAGGGGTATTGGTCGTCATGGCGGGATCATAACAATTTTTTATGGAATTGAAGCACTTAATCATTACTGCTATAGTCGCGAACGCCGCCAAAAGCGGCAGGCCAGCGGCACCAGGCCCTTAGCCGGTCCCTGACCTACGCAATTCTCCAGGACGCGAGGCCGTCCTACGGGGTTTTCGCCAGTTTACCGAATTGCCTGGAATCGCCACCAGCGCTGTGTAGAGAAGACCGAAAAAAAACGACAAGTGCGGTGTTTCACCTGCTTACCCGATTCTTTTCGCTGTACCTCTGCCCGCCCGTCGCTTCCACGCAACGCCCGGCGAATGCTTCGGAAATACCTGCCTTGGACATGAATGGCGCCAGCCCAGAATCTGCGCTGGCGAAAAATGCAACCCGTTGCGGATTCAGCGCGCGGCAGCACCCGAATTATCAGGGATACGTGCAGGGTGGAGATGCACAGCCCTCGGACCGTGTAGCACCGCGTCCGGCCACCGGCCCAGTGAATGGCCGGCGAGCGGATAAGGTCCTGAACAGATGCCCCCGGGCGTCCACGGCTGACGGTTGATTCCTCCTCCTGACTGAGTGCACGAGGCCTGCTGGGTTGATTCGGATATCGATTCGGATATCTCTGCAGATACCGCAGGGGCCTCTTGGCACCGCAGCAAACAGGACGCGTCGTCGCGACAACGGCAGGCTGGGTAACCGGCTGGTGCCGAACGTTGCTCGACACGGGGGTGGCCCGGCCACCCTTTGCGCACCTTGGCACCGACCATGAGAAGTCGTGTGTGCCGCACGCCGTTTCCGGCAGCCCGGAAACCGACGGTACAACATGAAAAGAATGCTGATTAACGCAACTCAACCCGAAGAGTTGCGTGTAGCCCTGGTGGACGGCCAACGTCTCTACGACCTGGACATCGAGTCCGGCGCGCGTGAGCAGAAAAAGGCCAACATCTACAAAGGCAAGATCACCCGGATCGAGCCTAGCCTCGAAGCCGCCTTCGTCGACTTCGGCTCCGAACGTCACGGCTTCCTGCCGCTGAAGGAAATCTCCCGCGAGTACTTCAAGAAGGCCCCTGAAGGCCGCGTTAACATCAAGGAAGTCCTGAGCGAAGGCCAGGAAGTCATCGTCCAGGTCGAGAAGGAAGAGCGCGGCAACAAAGGCGCCGCCCTGACCACCTTCATCAGCCTCGCTGGCCGCTACCTGGTGCTGATGCCCAACAACCCGCGCGCCGGGGGCATCTCCCGCCGCATCGAAGGCGAAGAGCGCAATGAGCTGCGCGAAGCCCTCAACGGCCTGACCGTGCCGGGCGACATGGGCCTGATCGTGCGCACCGCCGGCCTTGGCCGCAGCAGCGAAGAAATGCAGTGGGACCTCGACTACCTGCTGCAGCTGTGGACCGCCATCAAGGAAGCGTCCCTGGACCGCGCCGCGCCGTTCCTGATCTACCAGGAAAGCAACGTCATCATCCGCGCCATCCGCGACTACCTGCGCCAGGACATCGGCGAAGTGCTGATCGACAGCATCGATGCCCAGGAAGAAGCCCTGACCTTCATCCGCCAGGTGATGCCGCAGTACGCGAGCAAGGTCAAGCTGTACGAAGACAGCGTACCGCTGTTCAACCGCTTCCAGATCGAAAGCCAGATCGAGACCGCCTTCCAGCGCGTCGTCGACCTGCCGTCCGGCGGTTCGATCGTAATCGACCCGACCGAGGCCCTGGTCTCCATCGACATCAACTCGGCGCGTGCCACCAAGGGCAGCGACATCGAGGAAACCGCACTGCAGACCAACCTGGAAGCGGCCGAGGAAATCGCCCGCCAGCTGCGCCTGCGTGACATCGGTGGCCTGATCGTCATCGACTTCATCGACATGACCCCGGCGAAGAACCAACGCGCCGTCGAAGAGCGCGTGCGCGAATGCCTCGAGGCCGACCGTGCCCGCGTCCAGGTTGGCCGCATCTCGCGCTTCGGCCTGCTGGAAATGTCCCGTCAGCGCCTGCGTCCATCGCTGGGTGAAAGCAGCGGCATCGTCTGCCCACGCTGCTCGGGCACCGGCATCATCCGTGACGTCGAGTCGCTGTCGCTGGCCATCCTGCGCCTGATCGAGGAGGAGGCCCTGAAGGACCGCACCGCCGAAGTGCGTGCCCAGGTACCGATCCCGGTGGCCGCGTTCCTGCTCAACGAGAAGCGCAACTCGATCACCAAGATCGAACTGCGCACCCGTGCGCGCATCATCATTCTGCCCAACGATCACCTGGAAACCCCGCACTTCGAAGTCCAGCGCCTGCGCGACGACAACCCGGAAGTGCTGAACAACCAGTCCAGCTACGAGATCGCCGCCGCCGAAGCCGAGGAACCGCTACAGCCGACCGCCACCCGCACCCTGGTTCGCCAGGAGGCCGCCGTCAAGACAGCCCCGGCCCGCGCCAATGCCCCAGCGCCGAGCGCAGCCGAAGAGCAGCAGCCTGCCGCGCCGGTAGCGCCTGCTCCAAGCGTACCGGAGCCAAGCCTGTTCAAAGGCCTGGTGAAGTCGCTGGTCAGCCTGTTCGCCGGCAAGGACGAACCTGCCGCCACCCCCGTGGTCGCCGCCGAGAAGCCGGCCACCGAGCGCAACCAGCGCAACGAAGAGCGTCGCAACGGCCGCCAGCAAAGCCGCAACCGCAATGGGCGCCGTGACGAAGAGCGCAAGCCGCGCGAAGAACGCGCCGAGCGTGCCCCGCGTGAAGAGCGTCAACCACGCGAAGAACGTGCACCCCGTGAAGAGCGTGCACCACGCGAAGAGCGCGCGCCGCGTGAAGAACGTGCTCCGCGCCAGCCCCGCGAAGACCGTCGCGGCAACCGCGAGGAGCGCGTACGCGAACTGCGCGAGCCTCTCGATGCCGCACCGGTAGCCCGCGAAGAGCGCCAGCCGCGTGAAGAGCGCGTACCTCGCGAAGAGCGTGTAGTTCGCGAAGAACGTGCACCACGTGAAGAACGTGCACCTCGCGAAGAGCGTGCACCTCGTGAAGAGCGTGCCCCCCGTGAAGAACGCGCACCGCGTGAAGAGCGTGCCCCCCGTGAAGAACGCGCACCGCGCGAAGAGCGTGCGCCACGTGAAGAGCGCGCCCCTCGCGAAGAACGCCAGCCTCGCCCACCACGCGAAGAGCGTCAGCCTCGCGCAGCCGAACAGGCCGCCGAGCAGGCTGCGGAGCTTGCCGAAGAGCAACTGCCGAACGAAGAGCTGCTGCAGGACGAGCAGGAAGGCGCCGATGGCGAGCGTCCGCGTCGCCGCTCCCGCGGGCAGCGTCGCCGCAGCAACCGTCGTGAGCGCCAACGCAATGCCAATGGCGAGCTGATCGAAGGCAGCGAAGACGAAGGCAGCGACGAGCAGCCGCAACAGCACCAGGCCACCGAGCTGGGTGCCGAACTGGCTGCGGGCCTGGCCGTCACCGCCGCAGTGGCCACCAGCAACATCAGTGCCGACGCCGAGGCTGAAGCCAACCAGCAGGCCGAGCGCGCCACCGCCGACGCTACCGTTACCGACAACAGCGAAGCCACTCAGCCGGCCGAGCAGGTTGAAGTTGTCGCGCAAGCGGAAGAACAGGTCAAAGCACAGGCCGAGGCGTTCGCTATCGCCACAGTGGTCGAGCAGCCAGTCAGCGAGCCGCTCGCGGTGGTTGAAGCCACTGCCGAGCCGGTAATCGAAGCCGCCGCCCAGCCAGCCGCCGAGCCAGCCCCTGTGGCCGAGCCGCAGGTGGTTGCCGAAACGTCGGTCGAAGCACCCGCCGTCGAAGCCGGTGAAGCCGAGAAAGCGCCAGTGGTTGTCGAGCAAGCGTCGATTGAGCAGCCTGCCGCTGTGGTCGAAGCCGAGCCAGCAGTGGTCGCTGATCTCGCCCCGGTCGTTGCCCAAGCAGCGCCCGTGGCTGTCGAGGCGGCCCCGGCCGAAGCCCCGGCAGTAGTGGAAGCGCCGACTGTCATGCTGCCAAACGGCCGCGCACCTAACGACCCACGTGAAGTGCGTCGCCGCAAGCATGAAGCCGAAGCAGCTGCCAAGGCTGCGCAGGAAGCGGCCGCCGCTACGGGCGAGCCAGTGCTGGAAGCTGCCGATGAGCACAAGCCTCATCACGGTTGATAGCCACGGCTGAATGAAAAAGCCCCGCCAGTTCGCACTGGCGGGGCTTTTTCATGGATGGCTATTTGACCTTGCCGAAGTACCCGCGAAAGGCGATGAAAACCCTGAAGTCAGTACAGGTTGGGCTCCATCTCCAGCTCAACACCAAACTTCTGCTGAATATCCGCCTGGATACGCTGGGCCAAGCCATGTAATTGAGCACCGCTCGCCTGGCCATAATTGACCAGCACCAGCGATTGCAAACGGTGCACCCCGGCATCGCCATCGCGAAACCCCTTCCACCCCGCCTGCTCGATCAACCATCCCGCCGCCAACTTCATCTGGCCATCCGCCTGGGGGTAGGCCACCACGCCTGGATGCTCAGCGCGAATGCGCGCCACGCGATCAGCGGGTACGACCGGATTCTTGAAGAAACTCCCGGCATTACCCAGTTCAACCGGGTCTGGCAGCTTCTCACGGCGAATGCTGCAAATGGCATCACTGATCGCTTGCGCGGTCGGCGGCTGGGCACCCTGCTCCACCAGACGCTGGCGCACCGGGCCGTAGTCCAGGTGGGCCTGTAGCGTATGGCTCAAGGCAAACCGTACACGCAGGATCAACCAACGCCCTGGGCTGCGCTTGAACAGGCTGTCGCGGTAGCCAAAAGCGCATTGCTCCAGGCCAAAGTCACGCAACGCGCCGGTCTCCCGGTCAAGGGCCGTCAACCCGGCAAACACGTCCTTGATCTCGACCCCGTACGCACCGACGTTCTGCATCGGCGCAGCGCCCACGGTTCCCGGGATGAGGCTGAGGTTTTCCAGGCCGCAGAAGCCTTGCTGCAGCGACCATTGCACGAATGGGTGCCAAGGCTCACCCGCCTCAGCCTCGACCACCACTCGGCCCGCTTCATCGCTCACCACACGGCGGCCCCGGCTGGCGATGTGCAACACCAACGCATCGACGTCACGGGTCAGCAGCAAGTTGCTGCCGCCACCGATCACCAGCACCGCCACGCCCCGCTCGCGCGCCTGTGCCAATGCTTCACGCACCTCACCGTCGTTGTGCGCCTGGGTGAAGTAGCGGGCTTTCACATCGATGCCGAAGGTGTTGTAGGGCTTGAGCGATACGTGCTCCTGCCAGCTCGCCGTCATAGCCGCCCCTTGATTTCCACGACCAGCTCGCGGCAGGCCGCCTCGATCAGGTCCAGCACCTGCTCGAAGCCCTCTGCGCCACCGTAGTACGGATCTGGCACTTCATCGAGGGCAGCGCCGTAGCGGCGCAGGAACAGGTCGAGCTCGCCGACCGCGGCCTGCGGGCGCATGGCACGCAGGTGGCCCAGGTTGCTTTCATCCATCGCCAGGATGAGGTCGTACTCGGCAAAATGCGCCGCCTTCACCTGCTGGGCACGCTGGCGCGACAAGTCATAACCGCGCGCCAGCGCCGCCTTGCAGGTGCGGCTGTCAGGCGCCTTGCCCACATGCCAGTCACCGGTACCGGCAGACGCCACGTGAACCCGCTCAGCCAGGCCTGCAGCTTGCAATTGATGGCGCAGTACACCTTCGGCGGTCGGCGAACGGCAAATGTTGCCCAGGCACACGAACAGGACGCGCATCAGGCCTCCAACAAGCGCCTTACGCGCTCCAGGTCTTCGGGGGTGTCGACGCCCACTGCTGGCGCCTCGATGGCGTCTTCCACGTGGATGCGCACGCCGTGCCACAGCGCACGCAATTGCTCCAGCGCTTCGGCCTGCTCCAGCCAGCAAGGGCCCCAGCTGACGAAGTCTTGAAGGAACCCGACACGGTAGGCGTACATACCGATATGACGGCGATACGGCACGCCCTGCGGCAACTGGTTGCGGTCCTTGGCGAAGGCATCGCGCGCCCAGGGCAGCGGTGCACGGCTGAAACTCAAGGCCAGGCCGTTCTTGTCGCTCACCACCTTGACCGCGTTGGGGTTGAAAACGGTTTCCGGTGCATGGATCGGCTCGGCCAGGGTAGCGATACCAGCCTCGGGATGAGCGGCCAGGTTGTTCGCGACCTGATCGATGATCACCGGCGGGATCAACGGTTCGTCCCCCTGAACGTTGACCACGATGGCATCGGCAGGCAGGCCCAGATGCGCGGCCACTTCGGCCAGGCGGTCAGTGCCGGACTCATGGTCGGCGCGGGTCATCAGTACTTCGCCGCCGAACGCCTGGCAGGCCTCGACAATGCTCTGATCATCGGTGGCGATGACCACACGGCTTGCACCGCTTTTACGCGCCTGCTCCCAGACGTGCTGGACCATCGGTTTACCGGCAATCAATTGCAACGGCTTGCCCGGCAGGCGCGTGGAGCGCAGGCGGGCGGGAATCACCACGGTAAAGTTCAGGCTCATTTGTCCAGGCGCTCGTCGTCAGTCAGGGTGCGCGCCTCGCTTTCCAGCATCACCGGGATGCCATCACGGATGGGGTAAGCCAGGCCTGCGCCCTTGCTGATCAGCTCGGTCTTGTCGGCGCTGAGCTTGAGCGGCCCCTTGGTGATCGGGCAGGCCAGGATGTCGAGCAGTTTGGTGTCCATGGAAGCTTCCTTGAGGCCAGGTGGCCGAACGTAGAAAAGGGCTCAGGGCTTTCGCTGCGCAGCCAGCAGGCGTTGCAACTGGCTGTCGAACCAGGCGCTGAAGGCAGCCGTAGGCTGCGCTTCGACAGCCAGGTACCACCAGTCATCAGCGGCGAAGGCCCGGCACTTCACCGCATCCTTTTCGGTCATGACCAGCGGCAACGGCGGGCTGAACGCCAGGCGCTCGGCGCTGAAGTGCGCATGGTCGGCGAACGGATGCGGTACTGGCTGCCAGTTTAGCCCCAGCAGGGTATTGAAGAAACGTTGTGGATTACCGATGCCGGCAACCGCGTGCAGGCGTTGGCCCGCCGGGAACAGATCGAGGCTGCGGCGCTCGCCGCTGCGCAGGTTGACCAGGGCGCTGGGCTGCAGGCGGAAGGCGAAGCCATCGGGCCGATCGGCGCTGGCACCATTGAACAGTACCGCATCAGCCGCCTGCAGGCGTTCGACCGGCTCCCGCAACGGCCCGGCGGGCAGGCACCGGCCATTGCCCAAGCCACGCGCGGCGTCGATCAGCACCAGTTCCAGGTCGCGCGCCAGGCGATAGTGCTGCATGCCGTCGTCGCACAGAATCAAGTCCAGCGGCTCACTGGCCAGCAGCGCCTGCACCGCGCGGGAACGGTCAGGGTCGATCATCAGCGGTACGCCGGTGCGCTGGACGATCAGCAAGGGTTCGTCGCCCGCCTGCTCAGCGCTCTGCTGTGCCAGCACACGCCAGGGCAACTGCGGTGGCTTGGCACCATAACCACGGCTGACCACACCTACTTTCAGCCCCTGACGCCGACAATGCTCGATCAGCCAAAGGATCATCGGCGTCTTGCCGGTACCTCCAATGGTGATGTTGCCCACCACGATGACCGGCACCGGAGCACGGTAGCTGGCGCTTTGGCCACTGAGGAAGCGGTTGCGCTTGCGCGTCACCACCCGGCGGTACAGGGCCTCCAGGGGACGCAGAACCGCCAGGGCCGGATGCCCCGCGTACCAAGCAGCGAGCAGACGGTCGGCTAACGCCATCAAGGAGTCCCCTGGGCCGCCTCGACAGTGGTCATGCGCAGGTGGCTGAAACCGAGCTTGCCGGCAGCATCCATTGCGGTGATCACGGCCTGGTGCGGCGTCTTGCCGTCGGCGCTGATGGCAAAGGGCAGCGTGTTGTCGCCGCCGGACTCGCGCTCGATCGCCTCGGTCAAGGTGGCCAGGTCGCTTTTGGGCAGCAGGTGATTATTCACCGAATACACACCATCAGCGCTGATGGTCACCTCCACCAGCTTGTCCTGGTCGGCCGACGGCTGTTCGGCGCTAGCTGCCTCCGGCAACTCGACCCGCAGCTGCGTCTCGCGGGTGAATGTCGTGGTTACCACGAAGAACAGCAGCAGAACGAACACCACGTCGATCAACGACGCCAGGTTGATGTCGACGTTCTCCCGCTGGCGATTGCGCCGGAACTTCACGCCTTGCCTCCGGCCACTTCGACTTCGCGATCGCCCTGGATCACTTCCACCAGCTTGATTGCCTCCTGCTCCATGCCTACCACCAGTTCATCGATGCGGCGCAACAGGAAGCGGTGGAAGAACACCGCCGGAATACCGACCATCAAACCCGCGGCAGTGGTGACCAGCGCCTTGGAGATCCCCCCGGCAAGTACTGCCGCGTTGGCGGTCATCTGCGAACCCATGAAGGCGCTGAAGATATCGATCATGCCCAATACGGTGCCCAGCAGGCCGAGCAACGGGGCCATGGCGGCAATGGTGCCGAGGGTACTGATGTAGCGTTCAAGCTCATGGATGACCCGTGAGGCAGCCTCTTCGATGCACTCTTTCATGATCTCGCGGCCATGGCGCGAGTTGGCCAGGCCCGCCGCGAGAATCTCACCCAGCGGCGAGTCGGCGCGCAGGGCCTTGAGCTTGTCACTGGTGAGTTGTTTGTCCTTGATCCACATCCAGACCTGGCCCAGCAGGTGCGGCGGGGTCACGCGGCTGGCGCGCAGGGTCCACAGGCGCTCGACGACGATAGCCATGGCAGCGATGGAGCTCAGAATGATCGGCAGCATCATCCAACCGCCGGACTTGACCAATTCCCACACGTTAAATGCCCCTTCGGAAAAAGGCCGCCACTCTACCATAGGCGTGCGGGGGGCTCATCTGCCGGAGGTCAGGGAATTCACCGACCGGTACCTTCGCCGGTACTGCACCGCGCTCAGTGGGTAGACCGGCGACAGCGCCCTATCCGCCACCCCCAGCTTCCCGCCAGAAACGCGGTTGCTGACGCACACCTTGCACCTCACCTTGGCTACCCAGCACCAAACGCAGCGCCCCTTCCACTGCCGTATCATGAATCACCAGCCCATGCCTGCGGTATCGCTCGATCACTTGCGCATGCGGATGACCGAAACCATTGTTGCGCCCCCGCGAGATCAACACCCCGCGCGGCGCCGTGGCACGGATGAACGCCTCGGTTGATGAGCTTCGACTGCCATGATGGGGGGCTTGCAGCCAGTCGATGGCAGTCGCTTCAGTGGCCCCCAGCCAGGCTTGTTCGGCACCGGCCTCCATGTCACCGGCCAGCAGCAAGCGCTCGCCCTGCGCCTCCACCAGCAGCGCGCAAGAACGATCGTTGCTGCTTTGCCCTTCTGGCCAGTGCCACAGAGAAAAGCGCACGCCATCCCACTCCCAGGCTTCACCGGTGATGCAAGGTTGGGCTGCCAGCGCCGTCGGCAACGCCTGTGCCTCACCGCTCACGACCCGAGCCACCGGCAACCCTCGATAAACCGCGGCCGCACCGCCCGCATGGTCGGCATGGGCATGGCTGATCAACATCAGGTCCAAGTGCCCCACGCCCAATTTCTGCAAGGTCGGCAGTACCACCCGCGCTCCCAGGTCGTTATCGCCCCGCGCTGGCCCGGCGTCGTAGAGCAGACTATGGTTTCGCGTACGCAACAACAGCGCCAGGCCCTGCCCTACATCCAGTTGCCAAGTCTCCACCTGACCGTGCGGCACAGGCTCCCTGGGCACCCACAGCGCGAGCAGCATGACCCCGCCCAGGCTACGCAGCGGCACACCAGAAGGCAGCAACACCAGCAGCGCGCCAAGGCACACCAGGCACCAGGCCCAGCCTGGCAATGCTGGCGGCACCCACGCGGGGCGCCAGCCTGCCACCTGCGTCAGCAACTGAAACAACAGCTCCAGTAAGCCACCGGCCAGCCACAACAGGCCTTCGCCTACACCCGCCACAGGCAACAACAGGGTACCGAGCAACGCCAGTGGCAAGACTGCCAGGCTGATCCACGGCACAGCCAACAGATTGGCCGCTGGCGCGGTCAGGCTGACCGGCAGCCCAGTGGCCAGCAGGACTGGCAGCAAGCCGATGGCAATTACCCACTGGGCACGGGTCCACGCGTGCCAAGGCCGCCAGCCGCCAAGGCGCGCCCTGAAGCAGTAGACAAGCACTGCCACCGCCGCGAACGACAGCCAGAAGCCCGGCAGCAGCGGCGCCAGGGGCTCGGCCACCAACACCCCAACGAGTGCCAGCAGGAATGGGAACAGTGCCCCGACGTGGCGAAACCGCAGACGCCAGGCCAGTACCACCGCCAGCATCAGGCAAGCGCGCTGCACCGGCACCCCGCCCCCGGCCAGCCAGGCATAACCCAGCGCAGCCGCCAGCGCCAAGCCACAGGCCCAGGGCAGCCACGGCCACCGGGGAGGCCACAGCCCCACGCGCGCCAGGCCAGCGACCAAGGCATACAACAAGCCGGCCACAAGGCCGATGTGCTGGCCCGAGATCACCAGCAGGTGCACCGTGCCGGTGGCTTGTAGCACTTGCCAGTCAATGCGGGCCAAACCCGCGCCATCGCCGAGCACCAAAGCCACCAGCGCGGCTTCGCGGCCGTTGGCATCGACGGCCAACAGCCGCGCGCGCAACGCGTCCCGCCACCCCGGCGCAACGGTATGCAGCGCCTGGCCTGCCTTGACCGTGCCGGTAGCACCGATGCGACGGGCCAGCAGGTGTGCCTCCCGGTCCGGCCCATGGGGGTTGAGCAAGCCGGCCGGACGCTGCAAGGTGACCGCCAGGCGCCAGCGCTCGCCAGCGCGCACGGGCGGGCCGTCGAACCAGTTCAACTGCAGGCGCTGCGGCAACTCGGCACGGCGCGACTGGGGGTGCGCCAGCTCAAAGCGCACCCCTTGCCCGGTGCGTGTCGGCAACCCGACCACCCTGCCCTCCAGCCACACCGTTCGGCCATCCAGGCTGGGCGCCAGGCGGTCATCCAGGGCCTGCTGCGCCGACCAGCAGGCCCAGCACACCCCCAACACAAAGCAGCCCAGCGGCCACAGCCGCGTGCCAAGGCACACCAATCCGCCAACCACCAGCAGCAACAGCCACCCGGGCGATGGCAATGCGGGGAGAAAGCCCAGGCACAGCAGCCCGAGCGCCAGCGCAGACATCCCTGTGCGCATGAGGTAGAGCTCCAGAAGCGAAATTGCCTATTCAGGCATAGACGAATTGCCGCCCTGGCTCGCTCAACAATTGTCACAAACTCTGAACGAGGCCGAGAGGGAATCAAGGCATACTGCCTCGATCAACGCTCCGGGAGCCTACATGCCGCGCCGACTTTTCAAACGGTACATGCCGGATCCATCCAGCATCAGGGATCACAAGTCCCTGCGCTTTTTCGGCAAGCTGCTGCACGACCCGAACCTCTGGCACCTCAACCGCCACTCGGTGGCCCGGGCCATGGGCGTCGGCCTGTTCGCGGCGCTGATCCCCATCCCTATGCAGATGCTGCTGGCCGCAGCGCTGGCGATCCCCGTGCGTGGCAACCTGCCGATTGCCGTCAGCCTGGTATGGTTGACTAACCCGCTGACCATGCCACCGGTATTCTTCGTCACCTACATGACCGGCGCCTGGTTGCTGGGCACGCCACCGCGCAGCCTGCCCGACGACCTGACCTTCGAGTGGATCACCGACCAACTGGCAACCCTCTGGCAGCCGTTCTTGCTTGGCTCGGTGGTATGCGGGGTGGTATTGGGCATCGCCGCGTACTTCACCACCTTGCTCTACTGGCGCTGGTGGATCGGCCGGCAGTGGCGCCGGCGCAAGCAAAAAGCCTCAGGCGCGCATGCCGCGGCCGCTGACCAGCAGGCGAACACACAGCAGGTACAGCACCGCCGTGGCGACCAGCATGAAGGTAATCGCCGTTCCAATACTGATATCCGACACCCCTAGGATGCCGTAGCGGAACGAGTTGACCATATGCAGCACCGGGTTGGCCAACGAGACGGCCTGCCAGAACGGTGGCAGCAGGTTGATCGAATAAAACACCCCGCCCAGGTAGGTCAGCGGCGTCAGCACGAAGGTCGGGATGATCGAGATATCGTCAAAGTTGCGCGCAAACACTGCGTTGACGAAGCCCAGCAGGGAAAAGATGGTGGCCGTCAGCAACACCACGATCACGGTCACGCCCAGGTGATGCACCTGCAGGTGGGTGAAGAACATCGACAGGATGGTCACGATCACCCCGACCGCCAAACCGCGCAACACGCCGCCCAGCACATAGCCGACCAGGATCGTGTGGGGCGACACCGGCGACACCATCAGTTCTTCGATCGAACGCTGGAACTTGCTGCCGAAGAAACTCGACACCACGTTGCCGTACGAGTTGGTGATCACTGACATCATGATCAGCCCGGGCACGATGTACTCCATGTAGGTGAAGCCACCCATGTCGCCAATCTGCCGCCCGATCAGGTTACCGAAGATGACGAAGTACAGCACCATGGTAATGGCCGGGGGCAGCAAGGTTTGCGGCCAGATACGCAGGAAGCGCCGCACTTCGCGGTAGACGATGGTATTCAGGGCGACCCAGTTGGTGCGCAGTTCCACACTCATACGGCCACCTTCGACAGGTTCTTTTCCACCAGTGACACAAACAGCTCCTCGAGTCGGTTGGTCTTGTTGCGCAGGCTCTGTACTTCGATGTTCTGCAGGGCCAGTTGGCCGAACAACGCAGTGATGCCGATGTCTTTGTCCACCTGCACTTCAAGGGTGTGGGGGGTCAACAGCCGGCACGGGTAGCCTTGCAGTGCCGGCGCCTGGGCCAGATCCTGCTTGAGGTCGAGGACGAAGGTTTCGACATGCAGCTTGCCCAGCAGTTTGCGCATGCTGGTGTTCTCGACGATGGTGCCATGGTCGATGATGCCGATGTTACGGCACAGTTGTTCGGCTTCTTCCAGGTAGTGGGTGGTCAGGATGATAGTGATGCCCTTCTGGTTCAGCTCAGTGAGGAAGCTCCACATCGACCGGCGCAGCTCGATGTCCACCCCCGCAGTCGGTTCATCGAGGATCAGCAGGCGTGGCTCGTGGATCAACGCCCGAGCGATCATAAGCCGACGCTTCATGCCGCCGGACAACGAACGCGACTGGACATCGCGCTTGTCCCACAACCCCAGCTGGGTCAGGTACTGTTCAGCGCGCTCTTTAGCCAGTTTTGGCGGGATACCGTAATAGCCGGCCTGGGTGACAACGATATCGAAGGTCTTCTCGAACTGGTTGAAGTTGAACTCCTGCGGCACCACACCCAGGCAACGCTTGAGCGCGGAGGGCTCGCGGTCGAGGTCGTGGCCGAACACGTTCACCGTGCCACTGGTCTTGTTGACCAGGGTCGAGAGGATGCCGATGGTGGTGGATTTGCCGGCGCCGTTGGGGCCGAGCAAGGCGAAGAAGTCACCTTCGGCGACATCCAGGTCGATCCCTTTGAGGGCCTGGAAGCCGTTACCGTAGGTTTTGGTCAACTGTCGGATGGACAGGGCAGAACTCATAGCGGGTCACGTACCGAGTGGAAAGGTCAGGACACGCCAGGGCAAATCACTGGCGCAGTGAGTGCGGCCATGGTGCAAGGCCCGGCCGCACAAGTACAGTTACATGTATTGATAGTGACTATCGAAGCAGGTTCAGGTCAGTGCCGTCATGACCGCTGCCTGATAGGCCGGGCGCTGCTTGAGGCGCTCGTACCAGGCTTGCAGATGAGGCATGGCCGGACGCTCGATGGGCATTTCGAACCAGGCATAGACGAAGCTGCCCAGTGGGATGTCGCCCATGCCGATCTGTTCACCTGAAAGGTACGGCTGATGCGCCAGGGTTTGATCGGCGATCGACAGCAATTGGGCGCACTGCTTTTGCGCAGCATTGATTGCCACCCAATCCCGCTGGTCTTCAGGCGTGCGCAGCAGGCCCCAGAACAGCGGGCGGAACGGCGTGGCGAAGGATGAAGTGGCCCAATCCATCCACTTGTCGGCCAAGGCGCGCTGGCGAGGGTCGTCCAGGTACCAGCCCTGCTCGGCGCCATATTCGGCACACAGGTAGCGGACGATGGTGTTGGACTCCCACAGCACCAGGTCGCCATCCTCGAGCATGGGCACCAGGCCGTTGGGGTTGAGGGCGCGGTAATGCGGCTCGTTGACCACGCCGAAGGCCCCCCCGGCGTCGATGGATTCGAAGTCCAGGCCCAGCTCCTGGGCGATCCACAGCGCCTTGCGCACATTGCTCGAATTCTTGCGGCCCCAGATCTTCAACATGGCAACGTCCTTATGAGATGCAAAGGTGGCACAGTCTACTCCAGACTTTCGCCGCCTGTACCGGCACAGGCAAGCAATGAAGTGAAACTCCCACCGCCACACCCTGTCACTGTTCTGACCCTGCCGTTCACATCATTGCGTCTAAGCTGTCTGGGACGGCCCAAGCCCCTGGTTCCAAGGAGGACCGATTATGTTGCTGTTGTGGTTGGTAGTGCTGGTGATCGGCGCGGCGTACCTCACGCACCGGCGCCTGGCGCCCTTGCAGATTCTCGGCATCATGGCGGCCTATGTGCTGCTAATGGGCATTTTCAGCAGTGCCCCTGGCTGGCTACTGGCCCTGATCTGGGTGGTGCTGGCCCTGAAGATCGCCCTGGTGGCACTGCCGGAGTGGCGGCGCAAAGTGTTTACCGCTCCGGTGTTCCGCTGGTTCCAGCGCACCCTGCCACCCATGTCGCAAACCGAGCGCGAAGCCATCGATGCCGGCACGGTCTGGTGGGACGGTGAACTGTTCAGCGGCCGCCCAGACTGGCGCACCCTGCTGGCCTACCCGGCGCCGAAGCTGACCGAAGAAGAGCAGGCGTTCATCGATGGGCCCACGGAAGAACTGTGCGCCATGGTCAGCGACTGGCAGATCGGCCAGGACCTGGACCTGCCGCCCCAAGCCTGGCAGCACATCAAGCAGAACGGCTTCTTCGCCCTGATCATTCCCAAGGAGTACGGCGGCAAAGGCTTTTCTGCCTACGCCCACTCCCAGGTGGCGATGAAACTGGCCACCCGCAGCGGCGACCTGGCGTCCACGGTGATGGTACCCAACTCGCTGGGCCCGGCCGAACTGCTGCTGCATTACGGCACCGACGAACAACGCAACCACTACCTGCCGCGCCTGGCCCGCGGCGAGGAGATCCCCTGCTTCGCGCTCACCGGCCCCCTGGCCGGCTCCGACGCTGGCGCCATGCCCGACACCGGTATCATCTGCAAGGGCCAGTGGAACGGTGAAGAGGTGCTGGGCCTGCGCCTGAACTGGGAAAAGCGCTACATCACCCTGGGCCCTGTGGCGACCTTGCTGGGCCTGGCCTTCAAGGCCTACGACCCTGACCATCTGCTGGGCGACGAGGAGGAACTGGGCATCAGCCTGGCCCTGATCCCCACCGATATACCCGGTGTGGAGATCGGCAAACGCCATCTGCCGCTAGGTGCAGCATTCATGAATGGCCCCAACAGCGGCAAGGACGTGTTCGTGCCGCTGGACATGCTGATCGGCGGCCAGGCCATGCTCGGCAAGGGCTGGATGATGCTGATGAACTGCCTGTCGGTGGGGCGCTCCATTTCCCTGCCGGCAGTCGGCACGGGCGCCGCCAAGTACACCAGCCTGGTGACCGGCCAGTACGCGAACATTCGCGAGCAATTCAACGTTCCATTGGCAGCGTTCGAGGGTATTCAAGAGTCGCTGGCGCGCATCGGCGGCAACGCCTGGCTGATGGACAGTGCCCGCCTGCTGACCGCCAAGGCCGTAGACCTGGGCGAGAAACCCTCGGTGCTGTCGGCGATCCTCAAGTACCACCTGACTGAGCGGGGCCGCGAGTGCATCCAGCACGCCATGGACGTGCACGGCGGCAAGGGCATCATCATGGGCCCGAACAACTACCTGGGCCGTAACTGGCAAGGGGCGCCGATCTTCATCACGGTCGAAGGTGCCAATATCCTTTCGCGCAACTTGATGATTTTTGGCCAAGGCGCAATCCGCTGCCACCCTTTCGTGCTGAAGGAAATGGCGTTGGCCGGGCGTGAGGACTACGATCAGGCGCTGAAAGAGTTCGACGAACTGCTGATGAAACACATCATGTTCGCCGCCGGCAACGCGGCCAGCACACTGGTGTTCAACCTGGGGCTCGGCCGCCTGGAAAGCGTGCCGGGTGATGCACTGAGCCAGGGCTACTTGCGCAGCCTCAACCGGCAGGCTGCTGCCTTTGCCCTACTCGCGGACCTTTCGATGATGCTGCTTGGCGGTGCACTCAAACGCCGAGAACGCCTGAGTGCACGCCTGGGTGATGTATTGAGTTATCTGTATCTGTCATCGGCGGCACTCAAGCGTTATCACGACCTGGGCTCGCCGGACCACATGCAGCCATTGCTGCGCTGGGCCATGGAAGAATGCCTGGGCCAGGCGGAAAAAGCCCTGGATCGGCTGCTCGACAACTTTCCTAACCGGTTTGTCGGCTGCGCGCTGCGCGTGCTGGTATTCCCGTTCGGTCGGCGTCATGCAGGGCCGAGCGATGAATTGGATGCCGAAGTGGCGGCACTGATCGGACGCAGCAAAGGCGACCCTGCGCTGGAAGAGTTGCTGGCCGGCTGCTTCCGACCGCAGGCTGCGGGTGACCCTGTGGCGGCACTGCAGCGGGCCTGCGATTTGTGTGATGAGGTGGTGCCGGTGCGCAAGGTGCTGCATCAGGCCGTCAAGGAGGGAAAGGTGCAAACCGTCACCGGCCAATCGATAATCGATGCGGCAGTCGAAAGTGGCCTAGTACAACCGGGCGATGCGCAACGGCTGCGTGAAGCGGAGCAAGCCTGCCGTGTAGTGATCGATGTGGACGCGTTCGACAAAGAGCAATTGCTACCGGTAGAGGGCAAGGTGCGCTGAGCGATTAAGCCATTCAGGTGCAAGGGCGGCGCTTGGCCAAGACGCAGCGTTATGTCTCGTCCCCGGCCGCGCCCGCACCTTGCAATCGCCAAGTATCACACGCTTGGACGAGACCAGTTCAGGCGCTGGGCGGCGAGCTGGAAAGTGTAACGTAACAATCTATCTGATGGTCTGCGTTGACATCAGCCTGAGAGGGAGGTCCATCCTTTTTCGCAATCACCATCAACCCCAAGCCGCTACTGACGAAATCACCAACGGCATACGTATTCAACAGATAGCTGTATTCGGTACGGTCGAGCGAGGCTGGTTTGTGGGTGGTACGCAGTGTGATGGATGATCGCACAGTAGGGTCGTTCGGGGCAGTTCTGTAGTTCAAGATGATGGTCGAGGCAGAGGGGATGTCGCTCATCTCAATTACGCTGTGGTTGGCGACAACTGTCTTTTTAACGCTTTCGCCACTTCCTTCTGCCGGCAAATTGAGCCCGGTGCTACTGTTATCGCCCCTCCAGAAGATAATAGAACCGCTCTGCTTTGGGGTGTTGTCACTTACCATGGTGCTAACCTCGCTCAGAAGATTGTATGGCCTTCGACACCGCCGCCACCTACTGAAAGGCCGCATCGTTGGTTCAGGCTTGAATCTAAATCACCGGAGGCAGTCACGCACCTGGCAGAACTGATAGGTAGGGACGCATCATGGACAAACAAGTGGACTGACCCGGCGGACCTTCCACAATAGGTCCACAACCGGCGTATACTTCGGCCCCGTTTCAATTACCCTCAAGGATCACCCCATGGTCAATCCCCACCTGGAGTACCACCTGCAACTGCTGCATCACCTGCGGACCATCCTGGTGGCCCTGGGTGAAGCCGAACAGGTACCGGAGGAAAGCCACACCCTGTTTCTCGAACGCTTCGACGAGCTGCTGACGCTGCTGCCGCAAGACCCGCTGCAAAGCCAATACCTGGGCCAGGATCTGATCTGCCAGGTGATCCAGCGCTACCCGCAAATTGCCCACTTGGTACCACGGGACCTGTTGTGGTTCTTCGGCGGCGACTGCCTCCATTTCATGCCTGACCAAGAGCTGGAGCTGTACCAACAGCTGGAAGAACGCCGTTACGAGGCCGAACAGAACGGCGAAGCCTTTGACTGGAACCAGCAGAAGCAGTTGCTGGGCCAAGCGCGCGGTAACACGCAACACTGAGCTCGACCGACCGGCGCGGTCCGCTGCGCCGCCCCGGCTACTTCGTCCATTGTTCCCATGGCTTTTGTGGTATTGACCTACAGCCCTTAAAGCCCCGCCCTGAATATCCTGCCAGCCGAACATCCACCCGCATGTTCGAATGCTACCCACTTCCAGGATATAAACAATGAAGCACACACTTATCGCCCTCGCTATGGGCCTGGCGAGCACAGCAGCATTTGCAAACACCGGCAATATCAACTTCCACGGCACCATCACCCCAGGCGGTACCTGCCCTATCGAAGTGGTCGAACCGGGCACTGGCGGCGGCATCCTGCCTCGCATTGTGATCGGTAGCTATCACCCAAGCTACTTCGACAGCGTAGGCAAGCAGACCCGGCACATTCCGTTCGCTCTGCGCATCACCCCAGGTGGCACGTGCACCATCAACCCTGGTGAAGAAGGCTATGTCACCTTCTCGGCCCTCTATGGCCCTGAAGGCGCCAACCTTTACTCACTGCGTCCAGGCGGCGCTCGCGGGCTGGCACTGGCCATCCAGGACAAGAGCCTGAGCAACCTTGCCCCGGACCAGGAATCGGCCGGCTACGCGCTCGACGACACAAAACCGACCGACATGCTGTTCTACGCCATGTACCAGTCCACCGCAGCGACCGTAACTGCAGGCGACGCGGCATCGGAAGTGACTTTCTTGGTAGATATCAAGTAATACGTTGCGCTCCAGGCGCTTCTGCGGACGCGCCTGGAGCCCCTGCAAAAAGTAGCAAAGAGATATGCCCATGCCCCGCCCCAACTCCATTGCATCCAGGCTTGCCCTGGCAATTGGCACCTGCCTTACCTTGCTCATCCAAGCCAGTGCCCACGCCGCCCTCACCATCAGCTCGACCCGAGTGATCCAGCCCAGCGACCGGCAAAGTACCAGCATCGTGGTCGGCAACCCCAGCCAGCGCGCCTACGCGGCCCAGGCCTGGATCAATACAGAGGCAGACGACAACACCACCGCAGTACCCTTGATCGCCTCACCTGCGCTATTTCGCATCGATCCGGCCGGCGAACAGACGGTACAGCTCAACCGCCTGCCCAACAACCTGCCCCAGGACCGTGAATCGCTGTTCTACTTCAACCTGCAGGAAATCCCGCAGGCGGACGACAAACCGGACAATACCCTGACCATCGCCCTGCGCACCCGCATCAAGGTCTTCTACCGTCCAACCCAGCTCAAAGGCCGCCCACAGGACCACCTGCAGGACCTGGCCTGGTCAGTGCAAACACTCGAAGGCAAGCCGCACCTCGTGGTGGACAACCCCTCGCCTTACTACTTCACCTTCAACCAGCTGACCCTGCGCAGCGCCAAGGGCAGCGAGAAAATAGACGGCAGGAAAATGGCCACTCCCATGGGCAGGCAAACCTACCCCCTCAAAACCTCGACTGTGCAGGACGGCCTGAAGGTCGACTTCACAACCATCAATGACTACGGCGGCCTCACGCCCGAGCTGTCCCGACCGGTGGAACGCCCGTGAAGGTCGCTCACGGGAGGAGCTTAGGGCTGTAGAGGGGAAATTTGATCCACGTCGTACCGTCGTCAAAACTGACCTCGACATGGAAGGTGAACGTCTGGCCACGCCAAAGCGTTGCAAGGTAGGCTTTGGAGAGGGTCACATCCTTGTTCGCGCCAATGCCCCGCCTCACTTGCGCATCAGTGACCGAATGGGCGGTCAGGACATTATAAGGGGGCGCATCCGCCCCGCCCGGTAGCACGCCCGTTACCGTGATATTGACCCGCTGCCCCACGGCAATGCCCTGCCACACACCCAGGCTGACAGGCACCCGCTCCGGCGCCCGGCCCAGGCTGAATCCATTTGAATCGGCCCCCTCCAGCGCTACCTGGGGTAATCCCTCCTTGAACTCGGTCACTTTCAGGTTACATGGAGTGCCGGGGAAATGTTCTTGTCCATCACTCACTACATACCCTACTTCCAACGTGCGCTTGCTGTATGCCAACACACTACGCTCTGGAATCACAAACCGATCATCCGTCCCCACCTCCGGCTCGGACGTGGTGTAGTAACCATAATCACCCGGCGCCCCCCACTGCACGGTGATCACCTCGTCCGGGTAGATAACTGCATCTGCCGGCACGATCACCACCAAGGGGGCTTCATAATCATCCAACTTCAACGACAACTCCCCCCCGCTACCACTGGCCTGGGGTACGCTAAGCCACGGCAGGTTTCTGGGAATGGGTTCGGCGTCAACCTCCAGCACAGCCGGCCTGGAGCGCGCACTGAGATTACCCGCCCGGTCGCGAATCTGGTAATGAACATAGCGCGCGCCATCGCCGCGGTCTTTGATTGCATCACCATCAATTGGCAGGTAAATCGGCTGGTCAAGCTCCTCCACGGTGAATTCACCCATCCAATCGTTGGCAAATGGCTGGTCGTCCCAGTAATAATTGATCACATCGCCAGCGCTGGGCTTTTGGTAAGGCGGCAACTCGGCGAGCAAGATGTTTTCATGCTGCTCCAGGTAGCGCGCCGTCACACCCCCGCGCCTGACCTCTTCATCAAAAAGCAAAAGCCCCTCATCCCCCCCAATACCGGCGGCATTTTGTCTATTGTCAACGTCAACGACAGGGAGGGTGTAATAACGCCATTGTAACCCTGCACCTCGTAGGAAACCTCTACAGGGCCATGCTGCAGAACAGAAACCGGGGCCTCAACAAACAGCTCATCTTCAGGGATGGCAGCTTCCCAGCGTTTTTCATCAACCTGCATGCGATTCCAGTACAACCGTAGCACTTCGGGGGTGTCTGGGGATGGGTGGGAGATTGGCCACATCGGCACCTCAATCCTGACGGGCTTATCCAGAATCGAAAGTGGCAACAGGCCTGGCTCGCCATCTGGTATATCCGGGAGCGCCATCGGTGCCGTCGGTGGCCCAAGTTGATTAGTCCCAAACAAGCCAGGCCAACGCGCACGTAGCCAGTTTCGAATAAAGCGCATCACAGCATCCTCACTTTGTGCCACCCACAAAAAAGGAAGGCTTGAGCCTTCCTTTTGTTTGTAACCTACCAGCTGTAGTGAAGCCCCACATTCGCCCCCCAAGGCTGCTCGATCTTCTCGCCATTGGAGTAATCGAAGTCGGCATGCAACTGCATGCGCTCATTCAAACTGATGGCCACACCCATGCCCATTTCGGCCCGAGAGCCCGACAGGTCGTTGTCAAACCGATGGTCATTGACCTTCACTTCATTACTGCGAATGAACTCATGGGCATAGGCAAGCCGTACATAGGGCTGTACTTGCTGCCCATTACCAAGTTGCAAAGTACGCCCCAAGGTTGCCCCCGCCTTGCCCAGCACTGATCGCGTATCGTCACCGCGCGCTTGCAGGCCGTTGTCCAGGTGATAGTCCTTGCCCTGGATCGAAACCACAGACCACTGGGTGTAGGGCTCAATGAAATAACCTTGGCCCAGGCCGATGTTGCGTCCGAACTCTGCAGATGCACCAACGCCCAGGTTGTTGAAGTCACCGTTGCTGCGCTTGCCGTCACTTAGCTCGACCTTGGCACTGTTATCGAAGCGGTTAGCCTTTACTACACCATCGAAGTAATAGCCGGTTTGAGCATCCAGCCAGGTAGCATAAAGCCCGAGGTAGTAACTTTTGACCTCGGCAGAACTCCCGCGAATCAGGTCCAGATCTGATGAACTATGGCCCGCCATCACCCCGACCAGCCACTGGCCATCACCCACCGGCAACGGCGCATCGGCACCGATCGAGAAGCCGCGCTGAACCTGGTTATAAGGGCTTCCGGCACTGTCCGATACGTTATATTTGTTACCGTAGGCCCTAACCCAAGCGCCGGATTTACGGTCATCCAGGCGTAACTCGCCCATGCGGCTACGCAACGTGGTCAACTCGCCATACCACACGGTGGGGGCGGTGTTGAACAGCGCCAACGCCGAAGCGGTGCCCGGGCTGATAATCTTGCGCGAGCCATCAAGGTACCAATCGCCACCTTGCTGGACCAGGTCATACGAGAACGCCCCCAGATCAACCGCGCCGTTGGCTAAAGAGAAGCTGGCATCACCTGCCGCCGCATGCACCAGGTGTATCTGGTTTTCAGTCAGTGGGTCCGCGCCACTGCTGCTCACAAGCAGGCTATGACTGCCGGTGGCGTTACCCACTTCCAGGAAGTCAGAAGCGCCAGTACTGAAATCGGCATCCATGACAAAGGTACCGTTACCAGCCAGCGTGCCAAGCGTGAGCCGCTGATACTGCCCCGGCTCCCCAAAGTTGACCACGCCGCCATTGAGCGCCAGGCTGCCCACCTGGCTGTCCTCCACCATGTTCCAGCGGGCCTGGTTGTTCAACGTCAACCCGGCCACGTTCTGCAGCCTACCGGACAGGCTGGCCTGGTTGTCCAGCGTCAGCGAGGCCGTAGAACCCGCTTCGACCCGTACATCCCCCATCAGATGGCTGTTGTCTACAGTCATGGTGGCTTCGGAACCGCCTACCACATCCAGCAAGATGCCATTGCTTGCGACCAGGCTGGAACCATCGGCAACGATGATTTCCGCTTTGGCCGGACCGATCAAGACATTGCCCACCACAATTGCCGAGCCGTCCTGGCCTTCGACTGTCGCCCCTGCCAAAGTCACCTTTGCAGGCCCCGTGAAGGCAGCATCGGCAAGCACACGCAAACCGTCGCTGGCCCCCACGATCGAACTGTCTTGCGCGCTCAGTTTGGCATTGCCGAACAACTGCGCTGCCGCTGCTGTTCCACTGCCCACCAAGGAGCTGCGTTGCAGCGACAAACTCGATGCAGCAGACACCAGCGCGCCTGCAGTGCCCCCCTCGACATAGCTGTCTGAAACCAGCGCCGAAGAACCGGCAGTGTCACTGCGCTGCAAGCGCAAGCCAAACCGATCACTGACCACTCGCGAATTGCCTGCCACACTGGCCGATGCGCCTGAGACCAGCGCGATGCCATCAGCCCTAACTGCTTCGATCGTACTTGCTTGCATGTTCAGCTGTGCACCTGCACCGACATTCACTTCACGCATCGACGCCCCCGCGGCATTGAGCCTGGCGTTGGCGTTCAGACGGTAGCTGTCAAGCAAGGTAGTATTGTCGATATCACGCGTACCATCGACGACAGTCAATGCCACGGCAAAAGGGCTGGCCAGCAGTAATAACGGCGCCAAGCGCACTGCTTGAGCCATTGGACTTAGCAAGGTATTTCTCATAGACTTCATGACCTCTCTCATGCCGAATATCAAGTGATAGCCGACAAGGTTATCGAGGAATTTCCTGCAATTCTGTAGGAAAAGCCCTCAAATAAAACATGAAGATCTCAACGGCCACAAAACTGCCCGGGCTCTTTTAAACTACCGTCAGGGCCGGAGCGGGCAGCTACCCGCAGCGTTGTGCATGGATACTATTTGCTCCACTTGTTCTGAGGTGATGGTAGAGCCGTCCAGCTCAAAACTGTAAGTCACACGCCCACGCCCCTCATGCAGCGTGGCGTTATAGTTGTAAATTGGAAGAATATAGTCTGTGTAGGGCTGCACACGCCATACCAGTTCATCTAGATCGGTTTCCTCCAGCACGACCGGGTCGTCGAATACCGTCTCCGCAATGATGTCTTCGCCCGCAAAACCATGTACGGCATACCAGTGGAAGGTTACTGTTTCCCCCGCCTTCAAACCGTAACGACGCAGGTCTTTCACCACAACCCGGATTGCCGGGTCCAGCGGGCTGGGGTATTCATCATCATACAAGGCGTTGCAGGTTAACCACCCAACAGGAGCGCTTGTATTCCCCCCCAGGTACTCAGGCGCATCTGGACGCAAGATGACTGCTTCAACTTCGACAATAGTTGCGGTCGACTTGGCGCGATTGGGGACGCTTGGGCGTTCGACTACATAATGCAGCGGAATACTTCCGTTATTCCGAGCCTCGATATAGCTCCAAGGAATATCTTCTTCTATTTCGTGGCCAATTTCCGCCGCCACGACCACATGATCAGCCTCTTGTATATGCATACCTTCCCAATAGAAGCTGATCACATCTCCTTCTTTCAAGGTTGCATCGACTACTACCTTGACAGTAGCATCTTTCCCTTCATCAACCGGCAACAGCTTATTTTTATTAGCTGATTCACCATAAACTTCAGCCTTGGCCAGCCTCGGGTTAACCGGGTCCGGCCATTCAGGATCAGTTCCGGGGTCTACAGGCCCGACGACTTCCAGATTGACGTCTACTTCAATTTCCATACTGCCCTGAGGAACCGTACCGCGGCGCACTGCATAACTGACATTGGTTTCTTTGTCACCCGTACTCGTTGCACCATATTGATCCCACAACTGCTCGCCCGACAGGGTAAATTCAAGTGGAAATTTTGGCGCACTACCCACCTCCCGCCAGCCCAATGCCAGGGTACCCCAGGTAACTTGCACCCAATCCGTAGGCTTCCAGTTGCTGAACGATGGAACTTGCACCACTACCCCCGTCCAAGCGTCTTCCTGATCAATCAGGCCATCATTCGCCAATGGCACCACAGGGTCCTGGAGCCCGGCAGGCAGGGGGCCTATCGCCACGCCCACAGCCAAAGGCATTGATAGCCTGCTGATGTTACCGGCTTTGTCCACCAGCACATAAAGCACATAGACACCGCCATCCCCGACGTCCTCAATGGCGGTTTGAGGCACCGTCAATTGCTTCGGTAGGTTATCGACCGTATCCGTAACAACGGGCACAACCGAGCCAGGATCATCAGGTACATGGTTTAACCAATAGACATAGACCCTGTCGCCTGCAGCATGAGTGTCGTACTCCGGCAAGGTGACAATAACCTTATCAATATTCCCATCGGTAACATCATAACCCAGCGTAGGCATGGCCGCAGGCACAGCATAGCCATAGGGCGGCACGCGGTCGAATATCAAACTCAATATGTCAGACTCTGTCTCTGTACCATTGTAACGAAGCACCTTATAACTGAAATACTGCGAACCATCCAGCCAACTCTCAATATGCTCTTTAGTTATAGTAACCGTCAATGGAAACAATCCGACATCCGTCCCGGTGTACTGATCACTTGACAGTAATGTTGGCGCACCCCTCTCATCCGTGTGGTAAATTTCAAGAGTATCAAAGAAGTTAGGTGGGGTGGAACCCAGCAACGGCCAGGCTTGAATGGTGATATCAAGAGACTTGGAAGGCTCAGTCAACACCGCGCTGAACACCGTACCATCGGGGTCTGCCAACAGGCTCGAATCTATGCCCGGTTTTTCAAGCGAATCGGCATCCCGCTTTGTTGCCCGATCACGCCTCACTTTCTGGCGCGTTTTTTCAGCTTCTGTATAGGTTCTGCCTTGTTTGTTCATGTTTTAACCTGCCATGGCCAATATCAATTGTTAAGGGCAGCATTCACCCAGTCCAAAGTTAAGCACTTACTGACCAACCACGAAACTGGCATTTTTATCAGTTGACAATAAATGTCGAACCCACACAAAACCACAGCCAAGCTGGTTGCGCTTGCACGCAACGCGCCATGCCTGGCGCACCACAAAAAAGGCCTGCGCATGTGCAGGCCCTGGCATACTAGCAACGATCAAATAACTCACTGACCGAATCAGGCATCCTGCGACGCCAAGCGGTCCACCGCGTCATACCGATAGTTGGCAGTAATGCCTTGCGCAGGCACATGCACCCGCGCCAGGCGCCCTAGTGGGTCATAGGCCAGCTCACGCTTCTCCTCATCCTGAATCAGGTTACCGTCAGGGTCATAGCACAGTTCGATAAACTCCTGCTTGTAAGGAGTCTCTTGCTCTACACCCTGGTTTTCAACTAGCTTTGCCCATTTCATTTCAATACCCTTCAATTGCACCGGATCCCTTTCATCGGTGAACTGATAAGTGACATCGAGCGTGCCACTTTCGAAAGAAGTCCTGACCCGGGTGATATTGTCGCGTCCATCGAAGCGGAATAGCTGAGTTTCTATCTTGTTACCGTAAGGGTCGACAGGCACATACTCGCTCTCGCCTTCGCAGGTGTATTTCGACAACCTGGCCCGGTTATCGTATTCGAAGGTTTCATGGCGCAGCCGCCTTCCATCTTCCTCACCCTCTGTCAACGTTTTACTGTCAATGCCATCCACTTCGTTATACGTTTGCACCAACGTTTGCACCGCGTCGCCGAAATCGAAGCGACGACGAACTTCACGATCGAACTCGTCATAGAACAGTGTGGTTTCCAGGCTGCGCACGCTCCCGTCCGGGTCCTCGGTTTCAGTCAGGATGCTGGCGGTTCTGCCCAGCGCATCATAACCGAAGGTACTGGTGATGTTCTCCAGCGTGGTCTGCTGCAACTGCCCAAACGGGTTGTATTCATAAATCTGTGTCTTGCCCAGCACATCGGTATAACTCAGCATACGGCCTTTCAGGCTGTGCACATACACCATCTCATACGCGTCTGTACCGTCACTGTTTTGGCGCTTTTCAACTTTCAGTTCACCGGTACTGAAATACTCACGTTCGAGCGTCTCGTCGTTTTCGGTACAGTGCAACAGGCGGCCGTTATGTTCGTCGTATACATAGTCCGCTGCTTGGCCGAGCGTCCTGCGGCTTAATGGCTCCTCGCCCAATTGCGGAACGTATTCATAGTCGATGCGGTTTTCTGCTGGCGTGATCACCGCCTCTGGCTGACGCTGCCCGATGCCATACAGCAGGGTGCGCACGCGCCCGCCAGTAACCGACTCGATCATGCGGTCCAAACCATCGAAGGTCTGCGTGCCCAGCACGTGATCCACGCCGTCGGTGCGGTCGAGCACCTTGATCAAGGTTGGCAAATCGTCCTTGCTGTGCAACGCATAGTCGCGGTGTACCACCGAACCATCTGGCAGCGTCTGGTCCACTTGCCTGTCAAATTCATCGTAAGTTGTGGCCGTTTCATATCCCCGTGCATCCACTTCCCGCACGGTGCGCCCTAGGCCATCGTAGAAGTACTGGTGCAAACTCACACGGGCACCTTTGCTGTCCAGGCGCTCGACATCCACGGGTAGCTCGAACAGGTTCAGCCGGGTAACGGTAGTGCCGGTGAGCAGCTTGCGCTTGATGGATTCACGCCACTCCTTGCGTACGGGCCCAAGGCGGTCAGGTAGCCCTACCGGGTCGGTCTGCGTGCAGACACGCACTTTGTCCGGCCCCATTTCACTGCTGCGCTGACGCCAGTCGTCATACTGATACAGGGTCGTCAGCGGCAGATTCTTCAGCTCCAACCAGTCGTATTCGACCTCTTTCACCAAGTTGCCAAGGGCGTCATAGCTAGCACTGTACGTTAACCGTTCTTGTTCCCTGGCTGTTGCGGTGGGGCCAAAGTCCGGGTCCTGGCGCGTCACCCGTACAGCACGGTTTAGCCCGTCAACGTAGCTCCACGTTTGCACCCCTTTCACATCAACCTGCTTCTGCCATGCCTGTTGGCCATCGGACGACAGGTAATAGCTGTAGTTGCGTGACGCCTCGTAGTCGCCGTTAGGGTCGACCGTTTCGCGTGTTACACGGCGCAGTTCGTCATACACGTAGGCAATCTGCACTTTATTGTCGTCATAATTGAGCAACGGTTCGCCAATCAGTATCGAATGCTGCAAGGTGCTGACCTTCTGGGCGTGTCGCGCCAATTCCTCCTTGTTCCCCTTGGCATACTTCAACTCACGGGCCGGCAAAGGTGAGCCGTGGTCGAAGCCAGTCAGGGTTTCCTCAGTCTGGACTGCTGGGTGGCCTTCTACCGAGATCTCACTGTATGCGTATTCAGTGAGGGTTACCTTGCCATTGAGCGTAAGCTTTTGCTCACGGGGACGACCATGCTCCAGCAAATTGAGGGGCTCGTCGTGGTAGAAGGTATCCAACGCCGACAACTGCGTCTCATCACGCACTCGCAGCTGCTGCTCATGGCAACGCAATGACGCGCCGCGTGCATACCCGTCTTTATCCCGCGATGCAACCAACTGGTAGCGATACTCGTTGCGTAACGTTTCGGCGCCAGCTTCCCCAGCCCCCGGAATAACCTCCTCGGTCTTGAGCATACGCTCGAACTTTTCCGGGTCGTCGGCAGCTGGGTAGTACGACATTACTGTCCGCTTGCCGTTGGCTTCTCTTTTTTCCACCAGGTTGCCATGCTGGTCGTAATAGGTAATTTCCACCTCCTCGCGTGAATGGCTGCCCAAACCCTTGCGCCAAGAGGTGGTAGTAGTCTCAACCAGCTGGAAGTTATTGGGCTGATCCTTGAACTGCCGATTGGCAATTTCCGGGTACCCGAGGGTCTGGGTTTCGATACAATCGTTCTGCGTGGTGACCTGCTCGACCATCAAGTGGAAGCGGTTGAATGAGGTCTTGACCGTGTACGCCGGTTTGTCACCCTGGTAATGCGTGGCTGTAGCGTCGTAGAGATAGTCCGCACCTGTGGCTTTGTAAAGGTTGTCCTCCCCGTTATCTTCCCAGGAGATACCGGTGTTGTTGCCCAGGAAATTGTTCGAGCTGAACATGTAGTCGGTACGCACTTGCGGCTGGTTGGCCCCTGGGGTGACCAAGTGACGTTCTACATGAGGCAGTGTCCGGCTGACGCCTGGCAGGTTATGCCCAGCCTCCTTGTAGAAGACTTCTTCAAAACCGTTGACCGGTGTCCACAAACGTTCAATGCAACGTACCGTGCCGATCGTCTTGTATTCGAACTTCCAACGCCCCTTGTCCGCGGTCGGCAAAATAACCTTGACCAGTTCACTGTCGTCGCACTCCAGCGTATAGACAGCTTCGGCCACCGTGCCTGGATTGAGCGTAATCAGGATCTGGCTGAGGTTCGAATAATCGATTTGCAGCAGTTTTCGCTTGCTGTCATCTTCTACCAATGCCAGGCAAGGCACACGCTTGCGTGATATACCTGGCATTGGAGAGGGTACATCCACCTGGCGGTATGCCAAAGTAATACCATGCCCGGTCGGTGCCAACACCCGTATCGGTAATGCCACTTGCCCGGGCGGCTTGCCCGTCTCGGTGATATCGTGCAACCCAAGCACTTCGATCATTTCCGACTTGTGTGCCACACGATAAAGGGTAGTAGTGCCAGCAGAAATATTCTCGAAGTGAAAGCTGTCGATCTTGCGCTCCGGTATCACCGGCTGTTCACCCGGGCCGTTGTCGAACACCTTGAAACGCTCACCGCTGTGCAGGCTGAGCATGTTGCTTTGCGGGTCGTACTCGCTCAGGTTCAAGCGCCAGCCAGCACCAAAGCCTGAGTTCTCGGGGTTCATCGGGTTGAAACCAATGCGCAAGGGCAAGTTGGGGCCGTTCAAGTGATTGGCCACCAATGTAGGCAACTCGAGCGACACATTGTATTGCCCCGTCCGTGGATCGACGCCACCTTGCACGAAGCTCATGAAATTAAATGCATTGGAATGCACCAGCGAATTCGTAGTCATTCTGTTGTTCCTTAACTCAAGAAGAGTACCGCCCCCCTTAGGGGGCAGCCGCGCTCATTGGAACTTCCAGTGCAGAAAGTTTCGGGCGTCAGTCGAGTCTATCGACCCATCGTCCAACTGCTGGCCCCAGTTGATATAGAGCGCACTTTGCGTTCCGTAGTTATCGATCAGCGTAAAATACAACGGTTTGCTCAGCGCCTCACGCCACCTGATATCCTGCTGGTCATACCAGAACCTCATGTCCGAAACGCGTTCGAGCGACACCAGTAATGTGCCTGCAGAGAAATGCTCACCCGTTGCAAATTCTCGATTCAAGGGTGTGCCCGCTTGCTGCAACGCCAACAACTCCATTTGAGCCTGATATTCAATGCGTCGATCAGCGGTGCGCCCCGGCAGTACCCGCGGCACATAGGCAACGCCGACATAGCTGGCGAACGTTTCATCGAGTAATTCACTTTCGTATTTAAGGACTGAAACATGATCGAAGCGTACATCGACAAAACTGCGCTGCCCCCTGGCACGCAATGCCCAATAATGCGTGGTGTATTGCCAATAGTTGTGACCGTCGACAAGGCGTCCATTGCTATCGACGATGTCGAACCCAGCTTGTTGAGCCACGCGTTTTCCCGTAAAAGGGTCCAGGTCTGCGACATCCAGTTTTTTGGGTACCAGCCCACCCAGTTCTACCTCACCATCAGTGGTGTTTTGTGCGTAAGAGTAGAACGTCTTGTTTTCATGGTTCTGAAACTTGGCCCGAATCCAGCGTATCTCGCTTTCTGTGGTCTGAAGGTAAACGGTTACAATGCGCAACGCCTCCTCGTTCCCCTTTACCCCCACCGCCTTTGACTGGTCCTTTCTCGCCTGCGCCTCTTGCGCCTCGTTTGGCGAAACCAATCCTTCGCCAGCGGGTAGGTAATCAAAGCGATTGCGAAACTTACTGGCGGCCCAGCTTCCTCCACCCGGTGGGATTACTTCAGTGTCAGCAGGTAACCACTGGATCGGTGTGCCATCCCGATGGGTAAGCTGCAACGTTGCCAGCTCCGCATCGCTTACCGGATCATAAATAGGGACGCCTTCAGAATCATTAAATGGTTGGGTCTCGATGTGGATATCGACCGCTACCTGTTGCCTGCCATTCGCCCAGGCTTTTTTTCGCGACGTGTCATTAAGGAACAACTTGAAGTGATTCAGGGCCTTCCAGCGTTGGGAGCCGATCGAATTTGACAGGCTCGCATGAACATCATGCTCGATAACAGCAATGCCAGCCTGGCCGTCATAAACACCCGCCACCACACTGACTTCACCCGGGTCCGACTCCGGCGCGGTGTACGTCCCATCGACAAACTCGCCTTTGCCGTACAGCTCCCACACTGTGCTCAGCACCGCAGGGCGGTCACCCCATGTCTCATCCGAGGCCTGACCGGGGAGCGACTCGGTGAGGGTGAACGTTTGCGAGTCAGAAGCGCGCATGTTCGGCACGTAGAAGGGTTGCATCCGCCGCGGCGCGCGCATGGCTAGGATGACCACTGTCGCGTAGCCACTCTCTTCCTCCCAGTTGGTTACCTTGATACGCTGAAGGCGAATGGGTGGATGGTTCGGGGGCGCATCCGGGGTGAAAATGGCATGCGGCGTTTCGTTGTCGTCCGCTGGGTCTCGCACGATGCTGCCGAACGTGTCGCCATCAGTTTCCCACTCCAGCCTTCCACCCTGCGATGCGGTCAGCCGGACGGGGGCGTCGCCCGTGGCCCAAATGACCACCCGCGGCGAAATGACCAAATCGTCCGAAGAAGCGACCACCAACGCCGACTTGCTTGCCCCCTCCTGCACATTGGCGAATTGGGCCTTGATGTTCATCAGACGTTGCCGAAGCGGGAACATGCTCGCAGCGGGCGCCGTGTAAGTGCCAGCTTCGATCTCACCAGAATTGCGTGGGTTTTGCACATCCAGGGCTGTCCAGGCAGCCACCGAATGATTCGCGACCGTGAACTGGGCGCGGTTGCCTGCAGCCACTTTGCCAATGCGCGGTTGCGGCTGACGGGAAAAGGCAGTGGCCTGGACATCGCCGAAAACGATCATGTCGTGGGGGTTATGCTCCTCCTCCTCCAGCCTGACTACGTTTGCATCGGGCAACACCAGTTGCTCCAGTGCAACAGCTGCGCGTTTCTCGGCAAGCGGCGCCCGCTCCCGGCTGATCAATAGGGCACTGCTGTAGTTGGCGGTACCACTCTTGCGCGGCAACAAATAAGGCCAGGAGCCGCTCGGTCGGGTAGCTTCGACACCGTCAACCAGTTGCATGAGCACCATCAGCGCCCCATCGTCGTCCGGGCTTGTACCACCGCCCGCCCCGGCGGGTGCTTGCTGCGCAGCCACATCGATGCGCGTGGTGGACAAGCCGCTATGCCCGAAAATGTCGAATTCCAGCACCGGCAGTGGGCTGTTGATAACCCACTCGTACTGTAACTGCTCGAGGATGAACGCCCCCATCTTCTGCGCAGCGATGCTAGTGCCGCCTAACGTGCAGGTGGCTTCGCTGGCACCGGTAATGTCGAGCACGACCTGGTACTTGTCCAGGTACGGGTGTGGCTGCACTTTCAGGTGCCCATACACTTCGAACTGATAACCCATGCCCATTTCCAGTACATGGCTTCTTCTGAATTGCTCGACGTGGGCCGACATGATCGTCGACGAAACACAATGCCCGGTGAGCAACTCCATACTCACCCGCACCTGGGTCGAAGCACCTGAGGCGCCTTTGAAAGACAACTGCGGCGGGCCCAGGGTGAGGTTTTCGAAGGCCACCTTTTCAGTGCGGGCGACGGGGTCGATAAAATACTCACCCTCGATGATCGGCAAGCCACCCCGCTGATCGAATTGCTCGACGAAATGAGTCTGCAACGCATGATTGACAGCATCACGGCCTAGCGCCAGTACCGCGCCCCAGCCCCGCATGCTGTCGCCTTTTGCCAGCTCTTCGAGCAATGCTTCTTTGGTATGGGCAGTCATGGTCAGGTCCTCGCCGCACTCAGGCTGCTGAAGGCTTTTTTCACCACCTCCATGGCCTCGATCTGCTCAGCGGTGTAAGGAGCGCTGGCGTTCGTGCCATTGATGGCCTGGTTCACTTCATGGAACGTCTGGGCTTCTTCAGAGGTGTACGGCATTGGCAGAACAGCGTAATTCCAATTACCTGATTGGATGCCAACACCGGCGATGATCACGTAGTCACCTTCCTCCGACCCCGGGCTGTAGATACCCGCACCCTCATCAAGGGCTCCTTTGCCCTTGACCACGAACCATTTTGTCTCGTCAGGAGACAGGTCTTGCTCCCCTCCTCCCCAACTCCGAACGGCCAGCACCAGTTTCAGCGCTCCACCTGCTTGTGCCTCCACCTTCAGCGTTGCAGAAGTCGTCGTCCAGAGCACCGTGATATCGATGGTTTCGGTACGATTACCACCGGTAACCTGCACCTGGTCCAGTTGCATGAGCGCGCCAAGTACCGGCCCAGTTTCCGGGTCGCTCAGGGGCGCGACATAGACCTTGACTTGCTTGTCCCTGGGGATCTTCAACTCGTCATATTCGCCGGTTGTAGGGTCACGCAGCTCACCTTTGAAACTGGCACCTTTGGCCCAGACCAATTCCGAATCGACGCTTCCTCCCTCCAACACATAGCGTTGCGGTTGGCCGGGGTTGGAATAGAATGCATTAAGCAACATCGGCCTTACCGCTACGGACTTAGGCACGACAGTGAACAGGGCGCTGCTGCTGGTATCGTCCACCGTTGCAGTGATGATGACCTGACGGAACGTGCCAGCAATGGTGTCTGCTTTGGGCGCTTTGTATACGTCGTTGACGATTTCACCCAACTGCTCAGGCCCCTCGGGTTTTTCGGGATCGTCTGGCAGCGCCTTGACACTCCATTCCACCACATGGGGTTTGGGCGTGAGGGTAAGCGGTTGCGTGCCCCCGGCGATGAGAGTTCTCTCTATCGGGTCGATCGCGAAGGCAGTGAGGGTGGGGGCCAGTTCGCCTAGCATCGTCACATCGCCAGGGTTAGCGAAAGTATCAACTACGGAGCGTTGCTCATTGCGAAAGAGCAGGCCGTTGAGGCGCAGGAGGTCAACAACTTCAAGCCTTCCCGCCAGACGCTCGAAAACGCCCCCAACGCGGCCCTCTACATAGTCTTTGAAAAGGGTGAATTTTCTCTTTGCTTCTTCTGCATATTCACCGCGCGGATCATACTCCCATTCACCGTTAACGGTAACGGGGCCCTTAGTTAGTACAATTACACCGTCTTCCATACTTGTTGAGAAGGAGCAGGATGCACTAACATCAAGGTCCAATGGAGCATAACTTCCCTGCCAATAACCGTTCAGATTTATCTCGATGTAGGTACCGTGTTCAAAGCGTCCTTTATAACACCACGTGCAATCAATTTTACCAGGAGCAAAAGAAAATGAGAGCTGACCCAAATCGCCAGAGACACGGAATCGCATCCTAACTAATGGAAGATCAACAATCCAAAAAAACAATTCCTCGGGATAACGAATCGAGCCCGCTTTCGCCTCCGTGTAGAAGCCCGATGAATTTTTTGTGTATGTAACTTCACTGGGGACATAAGCCGTACCCGCGAGGCCGTCCAACAAACTATTTAGAACGTTTTTTACCCACGTTTCGTCACTCAGAACAACGCTCAAAGAATACGGATCACCCGACTGCCGCTGAGGCAGTAAATACGGCATGTCCTCATCGCCCCCAGGAAACCCACCATTTGTGGCGCCATTGAACGCTACACCCACAATGACCGCACCCTCTTCCAGGTCTGCCTGGTTCGTACTGGCCACCGGGGTCCCCGCCTTACCCAGGGAGTGCGTGCGAACCCTGAAGGAGGTCGGGTTCAATGCGCTCTCCACAGGTGCCAGCGTATTCAACTCCCAAATTTGCTCGCCCCTCTCGGGATCCTTCAACTGCGCTTCAATCAATTCCCCCAACTTGATGTTCAGATCTTCCCATTGGCTCACTTCAAAGTAATAA
The DNA here is from genome assembly GCF_001320525.1 of Pseudomonas sp. NBRC 111131. Classification (NCBI taxonomy): domain Bacteria; kingdom Pseudomonadati; phylum Pseudomonadota; class Gammaproteobacteria; order Pseudomonadales; family Pseudomonadaceae; genus Pseudomonas; species Pseudomonas sp. NBRC 111131. Next base: position 75,221 of record NZ_BCBH01000009.1, read on the forward strand.
GCACTGCTCTCCGACAAGTCCAGGTACACGCGACCGTCTTCATCAACCACCCCGCCTTTGCCCTCGTTGAGCTTGATGTTCATCTTCACGCGAGGCGCGCTCAGCGGGTCAAGGTGTGAGATACCCACCAGCGTTGGTAACTGCGCACCTTGCTCCCGGCTCCATTCGGTCAGCTTGCCGCCCACCACTGGCATGCTCAGGGCGGCCATCGAGCTGCCTATACTCGAGTTCTCGAACGACAGTACTGGTGGACCGAACGTAAAGTTGGACAGCCGGGAAAACTTGCCGTTCTCCGTCTGCGCTTCACCCGATACCGGTTCGATCCAGGCCTTTCTATCAGCGCGTAGAATATGCTCCTGCATCAGCAGAAGGTTTGCTTTTTTGCGGTCATAGACCAAAAGTGCACCCCAACCGTGGGTTCGCGGCGCCTCTTTCAAATAGTTGTAATATTGCTCTAGTGTTGGTCTGGGCATGATAGTTCTCCATATAACGTAGCCGCACGATTTCTCTGGACCCTGCGCTCAACAAAAGCAAACAGTCCGGAAAGAAATTACGGATTAAGGGGCGTCGACTGGGACGGGTATTTCAAATAAAAAGCTCCTCCATTGAAACTCACTCGAGCATACAAGGTGAAGCGCTCGCCTATTTTCAGCTTTCGGAGTTCCGACTTCGGCAACCTTTCATCATTCACGCCATTACTCACTTCGGCATCGGTAATTGGCTTTTCGTCCCGAACAATGAACTGCACCGGGTTATCCCGAGAGTCCACCCCTTCCATCACGATGGTCAGCAGTTGCTCCCGGGCAATAAACGGCCAGGTAATCATGTTCAACCTGGCTCCCGCTTCAGGTAACCGGCTGAGGTAAACAGGGCCATCAGTCAAATCGACCGTCGGCAGCGTTGCGCTATCCAATGGCTTGATACGCAACCTGTAAGGCATCGAATCGATCGTGTCTGATCCCTTCGACAGCCTGTAGAACACGTTGAACCTCCAACTGGTGTCCGCAGGAGTACGCCCCATATTGCCAGGCACCTGTTCGGGCGGAATAAAGAAACGCAACGGCCTATCCGGGGAGGCGGGCTCTTTGGCCACGTATTCACCAAGCGGCCCAATACCCACCCAATGCACATGCAGCGCCTCACCGGGCAGCGTGATGCCGGGCGGCACATTGACGTAAACACCAGATACAGACAGATCAGCCAATATATTACCGCTGTCGGATGCGCCATCCGCCGTAGCGCCCTCAATCAAGGGCACATTCAGCACGCGTGCATTTTGCACAGCGACTTGCAACACTTCTGAACTCAGTGCTTCACCCTCGCGCCCATACAGGTAAGACACGCTTACATCAGTGCCTTGGCTGACAGCCAGGATTCCCGGGCTAATATGAAACGGGATCGAATCGGCTGCCCGGGTGCTAGGGTCGACCCGCGCCGATGGCATGTACAGCTGGCCTCCGGGGATGGACCACTGCAGGGTGAGGTAATCTGAATCCGCAATGCCAGGATAATCCGACAGTTTGACCAGCAGGCCATCGGGGAAGCGCCCCGGGTCCAGCGGATCGCCTTCGACGTGCCCTTCGATCGTGGGTTTTCCAAGATAGCCTGGCAGAGTGCTTCTGGAGTCGACCTGCAGCCGTTGCACCGGCGATTTCAAACGCCCCCCCACTGCAAATGCGATCTCATAAGAGGCAAGTACATAGCCTGGGTCAACCCATTCAAGGTCACCCTTGGGTACCGTGCCACTGATTGCGCTTTCTCCAAAGTGCTCCCCTGCGACGGTTACTTCTTGTTTCCACGTGGTGTCGAGAAAATCGTCCGGTGTATAGCATTCGACTGTCAGGGTAACCTTGTCACCTATCTGCATCGCCTGATAGTGGGGCACTACAACACGCATCCCTGAACTCGGTAGGTTGTCAGGCTGAATAATCAAGCCATGAGAGTCCACCACTTGCAGTACAGACAGCGTTTCAACTTGTCCGCGGGGCCTTACCCCGATATAGCAAAAGGTTCGTAATGATGCTGCTTCATGCGTGGAGCCATCCGCCTCACTGGTGTAAGAATAAAACGCCTCCCCCCCCGCAGCATCTGTGATATAGCTGTTGGCAATTTCGACTTCGAGGCCATCTGCTAAATGCTCGCGCTGAAGCGAATAGCCCGCCGTATGGTCATAGGCTTCACCGGTAGCGCTACGACCTAACCAACGTACCACCACGTAGTCGTTTTCCGCCATGCCCGTGTACTTGATTAAGGTCTTCAATGACTCATCGCCCAAAGCATTCAGGTCAATTTCATTGAATGAAGTTAATCCCTCAATCGTGGGCGCCTCCAGAGCCTCGTCTTGATCTAGCCGCTTATTCATGTCGCGAATGCCAAAAAGTGTTGAGGGACTGCACGCCGCGTAGATAAGCAGACGTACTCCGCCTTTTGCCAGCTCTTCGAGCAATGCTTCTTTGTGTAGGTCTGGCCATAACCGTTCTCCATATAACGTAGCGGCACGATCTCTGTGAACGCTGCACTCAAGAAAAGTAAACATCCCGAATAAAAATTAAAAACTGTTGCGTGCTTGCACGCCGCTTGAATAAGCAGGTGCACGCGTCGAGTAGATAAATAAATAGAGCGTTAACGGCCCTGTTCCAGCTTGTCACCCACCTTGGTTGCTCGCCAGAACAGTTTTAGAGGAGTCTCCCCTGCTGCACAACTAGCAAAATTAACAGGTAGCCCACACGCCACCCCTGGCGGCGAAGGTAGGCGTACCTGGTAATTCTGCCAGGTGTGCACATCATTTTTTTATCCTAGCCTTCATGGCAGACCACTTGTTTCGGATGACGCCTGACGCCCTCACGGCAGTGATGGGGAGCGCCAACTCGCCCCCCTGAGGATGCCCGGTACAGGCCCCATAGCGTCACACCGGCTATTCAACGCATACCGCACACTCAGGAACCCCGCACCATGGCAACTACATCGAATGCCTTCAATTTTTCAAGTTTCATGCAGAGCAGTGTCGACCCTCGTACTGGCCTGTACACACTATCCATTGCTCTTCCGGCGTTGAACGCCAACGACCTGTGCGGCCCCGACCTGCCGTTGCAATTGAGCTTTAACCCAATGAGCAACGATAACAACGGGTTTGGTATTGGCTGGAACCTGAAACTCAGCAGTTTCAACATTACCACCGGCATGCTCTCATTACACACCGGTGAATCGTTCAAAGTTGCAGACAACGGACCTGGCAATGCGCCCGTTATCGCAGAAAAAAAACTGGATAGCTTCCACTTCAACAATATCAGCAAAGGCGATAGAATACGCATTCGTATTGCACATAAAGGCGGCCTGGTCGAAATACTCGAGCCCCAGACCAATGATACTGTCACCGCCGTGCCTGTGCGCGTCATCGGTGCTTCCGGCCATGGTATTAACCTGGACTACGATAAGACCAAGAGCAAGGCACGCCTGCAATCCATCACCGATGACACTGGCCGTACACTGCTGGAAGTAAAATACCCCACTGCTATCCGGGCGGAGTTTACGATCAACCCGACGACAAGCAGCCCGGCCCGGTACACACTGGACCTGGAGGACAATGAACTGCGAAAAATCACCCTGCCTACATCAAGTGAAGAATACTGGGAGCTGAAGTACAAGCTCTACGATAAACTGCCCTTCTTGAGCAGCGTGGAAAACCCTGATAAAGGTGTGGAAACGATCACTTACCACGAAGGTACCGGGGGCCATAAGTACCCTGGTATCGCGCGGTATTTACCTTCAGTCGATGAGCACTGGATCAAGCCTGATATACGGGACGAGCGCACTCACATACTTACGAAATACACATACTCCAGCAACAATTTCCTGGGTAACGGCACAGGCCTGGTTTATGGAGCTGAAGACGGGACGGACCAACTCTACCGCTTTACAGGCACTGCCTTTGAATACAGCTCTACCGCCGAGCATTATCGGGATGGAAAAACCTACCGGACGGTCGTAAGTATATTTAATCGCTTCCATTTGATGACATCCCAGATCACCACAGACAATGGCTGTATCGAAACCATCACAACGAAGTATCACGAAGAAGATAACAAACCGTTCAAAGACCAGCCTGAGTACTTCCAGCTTCCAGACACTGTGACAAAATCCTGGACGAAGGTGGGTGACCCAACGGTAGGTGACCAGGAACAAACGAAAACCACCTACGACCGCCATGGCAACTTGTTGACGGAACTCAAAGCTGACGGCACACGCATGGTACGTAATTATTACCCTGGTGCGGATGACCCGGAGGAATTCGAACGCAATCTCGAGTCCGTCGTCATCTACCCTGCAGCCCCATCCACCCCAGGCGAACCGCTAGCCCAGATCATAAGCAGTGAATTCATCTATGCCTGCCTGCCGGCACTGCCACAGGCTGACCCCGACCTGAACATGCCCGGATGGCTGTCGCTAGAACAGGAATATATCTTCGAGGGGGAGGGCGAGGGCGAAGCGCGCCAGTTGCTGAATACCAAAGTCCGCCGCTATCTGAATAAAACCGACACCCCGTTCCTGCATGGCCGGGTGGACCAGCAAGACATGCAGATCAACGGTGCAATCACCACCAGCAACTGGAAGTACGAAAAGGTCAAGGACGGCAATAACCAACTCACCTGGAGCCGCAGCACCGAAACCTTCACTGATCATACTCACACGCTAGTGAAAAAAACGGCCACCACTTATTCCCTGCACAACGGTCAGGTGGTATTGGAGCACGATGCCAATGACGTATTCACAGGCTATGAGCATGACGTACTGGGCCGTGTAGTCGCAGAAATCGCAAGCCCATGCACCCCCTATGCCACCACGCGCACCACCGCCTACAAGCTACTCGACGACGGCGGGCGCAAACGTAGTTGTGAGGAAGCCACCGACAGCAAGGGCGTCGTCACCCGCACCGTATTCGATGGCAGCCACCGCCCCATCCGGGAAGAGCGTAAAGCCTGTGACGCCGTGACAGGAGAGATCGTGACGCGCACGGTAGCCGAGCTGAAGTATGACTCGGCGGGCAGCCTGGTGAGCAAAATCGGCTATGACTACCTGCCGGACAAAGACGGCAAGGCGCAGCCGCGCGTGCTCGAGCTGAAGTCGAGCTACGCGTACGACGGCTGGGGCCAAATGTGTGAAGAAGTGCGCCCCGACGGCATCAAGGAATGTATCGACGCTACGCCGCTCGAGCCTGGTGGCCAACTGGTCACCCGCTGGATCGAAAGCCCAAAAGCGCCCGGGCAGAGGCTGCAACAGACCGTCAGTAAGCTCAATCGCTTCAGCAAACCGATTTACGAGTACCGCCTGCTGGAGGAAGAGGTGGATTCCCCCGAGGGAGGTAAACAGCGGGTTACACGCGAGGCCGGCCGCACTGACTACACCTACGACGGGCTCGGCCGCTGCCTGAGCCGGATCGAATCTATCCTGGACCCGAGAGACGACAACCAGGTCATCACACGCACCAGCAAGTTCACCTATGACGCCTTGGGCCGCATGACCAGCAATCAGCGGCCAGATGGCACGAGCTTGGTACGCAAGTTCGCCCCCCACAACATGGGCGAACTGGTCACTGAACTGCAGTTGAAAGAGAACAGTAACGCACCTGAGCAGATGCTCTGCGAGCGCAAGTTCGACGGGCTTGGCCGCCTGGTACGCATGACCGTGGGTTCGCGGGTGGAGGAGTACACCTATAAAGGCACGACCCAGTTAGTCGACACGCGCACGGCGTTCAGCCTGCAGGCCACAGGCAAAGGCACCCGCAAGCGGGTGATCGGCTATGAGTACAAGCCAGAGCTGACCGAGCAACCCAGCAAGCTTGTTGCAACACTGGAGGACGAGGACGGCCGTACCTACCAGGAAGAGCAACAGAGCGCAGACTTCGAGTATGACGACAAGAGCGCAGAAATTACCCACGCCAACAATCCACTGGGTAAACGCCGTTATGTGTACACCGAACAAGGCGACCTTCGCGAAGAACACCTGACCGACACTGAAGGTACGCCTTACAGCGTCATTTACCAGCAGTCCTGGCAAGGCCTGCCGACACAGCGCAAGCACAGCGATGGCCAAGCCTGTGACTATGACTTCGATGAGCACGGTCGGCTGGTGTCGGTGTTACAGGGCAATCTCAAGTCGACGCTGAAATACTCCGAAGACACCGGCCTGCTGGAGACCACCGAAACCCGCGACACCAGCAACTCCGACGCGCAACAGCAACCTGTCACTCTGTGCACCCAGCACTATGACAGCCTGGGCAGGGAGACCCGCCGCACCTTGAGCGTCAACGGCAGGGCACGCCAACTGGTACAAGTGTGGCAGGACGACGACATGCTGCATTCGCGAACCCTTTGGGAAGGCGGGCAAAAACTGCGTGAAGAAAAGTACGAGTATGACAGCCTTGGCCGCCTGACCAAATACGATTGCCCTGTCGAAACCGCCAGCGGCCGGCAGATCACAACCCAAATGTTCAGGTTCGACGCGGTAGACAACATCATACGCTGCCGCACAACGTTCAATGACCGCGAGCAGGACGATGCGCAGTTCACCTACTGTGCTCATGACGGGTTCCGGCTGGAAAAGGTCACGCATAGTCTGCCCTCTGAAGGCTGCGCGAAAGAACAGACCTTCAGCTACGACGAACTGGGCAACATGCTCAACGATGAGTGCGGCAATGCTTTGTACTACGACAGCCTTGGCCGCCTGAGCCAGGTGCAGGATGCCAACCGCAAAGTGGCGGCACAGTACGGCTATGACGGGCATGATCAGCTGCTTTATTCGGGCACGGACGCGCGCAAGATGCAGCGCCGCTACGTGGGCCATAGCCTGGACAGCCTATTGGAGGACGGCCTGCTCACCGAGTACCTGCACGCCGGTGGCCAGCCTCGGGCACAGCAACAAGCCGGCAACGCCACACTGCTGCTTACCGACCATGCAGGCAGCGTGAACACCGAGTACGATGCCGAAGGTACGCGCCATGCCCACTACGCCCCGTACGGTGAACAACTGCCAGACGACGCCGAGCAGCCCTTGCGCAGCCTGCTGGCCTTCAACGGCGAAGCCCGCGAGCACGCTTTGGGTTGGTACCTGCTGGGCAGCGGCTACCGCGCCTACAACCCTGGCCTGATGCGCTTTCACAGCCCAGACTCGATGCCGCCTGAGGAGGCCGGCATCAACCCGTACGTGTATGCCCTGGGCAATCCGGTTTACTGGCACGACCCCACCGGCCATCGCGGTGAACCCGTGACCCGTGGCCGCCAGGCACCGCTGGAACGGCGCATAGAAGAAAAACCCAAGGTACCTTGGTATGCCTGGCTGGGCCTCGCTGCTGCCGCCGCCATTTTCGTCGTATCGGCGATCGCAATGCCTTGGTCGGCTCCGGCCACCATCGGCGTGACTACCAGCTATGTCGTTGGCGTCATCGGCGTGGCTGCCAACGGGGCCGCTGCGGTCCTGCAGGGGGTGGCGACAGCGTACATGTACCAAAACCCGGAACTTTCGAACCTGCTGCAGAACTTCGCGACTGTGTTCTCCGTTATCGGCATGTTTGCGGCCGGGTATGGAGCCGCGGCGACGAAAGGGGGGATGAAGGCGGCCCAGACAGGTGCCGGGCAGAGCGCAGGGGCTGCTGGCTCCAATATAAATGTGACGGTAAACGCCAATGCAACTGTTAGTAGAGCCACAAGCGCCAGCCGGAGCATGCTCGGAGGTAACTCGCCGTGGAGTCTGGGTGCGCCGAACCTGGCACCGGCGCGGGCGCCTGCGCGAGTGTGGCGCTCTGCATGGTGGGCCAACATGCCGGCCAACAGCAATGAAACTGTATCAAGCCTCGCGCGCAGCAGCTCAATTTCAAATCTACGACCACCCGTAAGCCCTGCACCGAGTGCAGAAATGAAACCTTTCTTCTCCGGGCTATCAGAGGTGATCACCAAGCCTACCGGTACGCCACCACCACCTCCCTCAACCCCTTGGGGCTATGTCATTGTAGGTCGAAATAAAGGACGGGGTTACGGGCCAGCTGGTAGCGGCAAGTTTGGGCTTATGCCGTAATTTTTTTAGCTGTAGCCCGCTGCCCAAAGGCAGCGGGCACCTACCCGCCCCGAACCGTCACTGCATCCAATACCCCTCGCAACAGCTGATTATTCCTACATCTCATACCTGCCCCTCCCACCTACCCTGCCCCTGCCTGTAAACCGTGACCCGGCAGCACCCCTGCCTACACACACCTCCATATCCAGCTTCAGGCGCCCGCCACGAGCCCACCTGTGCATCGTCCGTCGGCGCCGCTCAGGACACGCTCATGCTCCAGCCCGAACGGCGCAGGCTATTGCCGTTGCGCCCGCGCCTCGCCCCGCTGCCGCCGCTGCTTGGCGGCTGCCTGGCGTTGGCCCTTGCCCACCCTGCCTTGGCAGCCCCGTCCGACCTCGCCTTCCAGCCCGGCTTCATGCGCCAGGCCCCCGGCCAGCCCGCCGAGGCCGGGACCCTGGCGCTACAAAACCTAGCCACCCAGGCACTCTTGCCGCCGGGGCGCTACCGGGTGCAGGTCTCGCTCAACTTCAGCCCCCTGCACGAACAGGACATCGACTTCATCGAGGGCCCGAATGGCAAAGGGTTGCAGCCCTGCCTGACGGCCGAACTGCTACGCACCCTCGACCTGCGCGAGCAGGCCCTGGAATCACCCCTGCCAGACGACGACAGCTGCGTGGACCTGGCGCAGCTGGTACCACAGGCCAGTGCCGATTTCGACCCCGCCCAGTTGCACCTGTCGCTGTCGATCCCGCAAATCGCCCTGCGCCAGGACCGTTCGGGCAGCGTGCCCGAGGCCCGCTGGAGCAATGGCATCAACGCCGCCTTCATCAGTTATCAGGCTTCGGCCCAGCACAGCAGCCAGCGCGATGGCCGCAGCCGCAGCAGCCAGGACCTGTACCTGAACAGCGGCCTTAACCTAGGGCCCTGGCGCCTGCGCAGCAAACAGGCACTGCGTGAGGACGCCGATGGGGCACGCCGCTGGACCCGTAGCGACACGTTCGCGCAGCGCGACCTGCCCGGCCTGCAGGCCAACCTCACCCTGGGCGAAACCTTCACCAACAGCGACATGTTCCGCAGCGTGCGCTTCACAGGCGCGCAGGTGGCGTCCGACACAGGCATGCTGCCCGATGCAATGCAGCATTACGCACCAGTAATCCGCGGGGTAGCCCAAAGCCGTGCCAAGGTAGAAATCCTACACAATGGCTACCCCATCTATTCCAGCTACGTTGCCCCCGGCCCTTACGCCATCGACGACCTCAGCGTAGGCTCTGGCCATGGCGAGCTGGAAGTGGTCATCACCGAAGCCGATGGCCAGATCCGCCGCTTCACTCAACCCTACTCGAGCATGGGCAGCCTGCTGCGCGAAGGCGTGTGGCGCTACAGCGCGACCGTGGGCCGCTACGACGGCGCCGAACAACTCGACGACCCGCTGTTCTGGCAGGCCACCCTGGCCCGCGGTGGTGTCTGGGACACTACGTTGTATGGCGGTGTGCTTTCCAGCGAGTACTACAACGCCAGCGTACTGGGCATGGGCCGCGACATTGGCCAGATAGGCGCGTTGTCGTTCGATGTCACCCGTTCCTCCAGCGCCCTGGGCGCCACGCTGGGCGATGCTCACGGCCACAGCTTTGCCTTGCGCTACGGCAAAAGTTTCCAGAGCCGCACCAGCGTGCGCTTCGCCGGTTATCGCTACTCGACCGAGGGCTACCGCGACTTCGACGAAGCTGTGCGGCAACGCAGTAATGCCAGCAGCTACCTTGGCAACCGCCGCAGCCGCCTGGAAGCATCGGTGTACCAGAGCGTCGGGGACCGAAGCGCACTCAACCTGACCTTATCTCAGGACACCTACTGGCAAACCAGCCACCAGCGCCGCCAGTACCAGTTGCAATACACCACCCGCCTGGGCAAGGTCGCGGTCAACCTGTTTGCCTCGCAGGCCCTGGACTCAAAAAACGACGACAGCCGCATGTTCGGCCTGAGCTTGAGCATGCCACTGGACTTTGGCCGCCAGCAACAGGCCAGCTTCGACGTGCGCAACAACAATGGCCGGACCAGCGAACGCGCCAGCCTCAGCGGCGGCTTGCTGGACAACCAGCTCAGCTACAGCACCTTGCTGGCCAACGACGGCCAGGGGCGCAACAGCGGTGGGCTGTCTATCAACTACCAGGGCAGCCAGGCCAGTGTCGGCATGGGCTACAACCAAGGCAACGACTACCGCAGCATGTCGGTGAACGCCAGCGGTGCCGTGATGCTGCATGGCGACGGCCTGGTATTTGGCAGCCACCTGGGCGAAACCATGGCCCTGGTCCACGTGCCCGATGTATCCGGCGTCGGCGTACAGAGCACCGCCTCGGCGCGTACCAATGCCCAAGGTTATGCACTGGTGCCGTACCTGCGCCCCTATCGGCTGAATTCACTGGTACTGCAAACCGACGACCTTTCGCCGGAAGTGGTGATTGGCAATGCCAGCCAGCAAGTGGTGCCGCGTCGCGGCGCGGTGGTCAAGGCCAGCTACGAAACCGAGCATGTGGCCCGCCTGGTGCTGACCCTGCGGCAGGCCAATGACCAACCCGTGCCGTTTGGCGCCCAGGTGTTCGATGCCAGTGGCCAGAGCCTGGGTGTGGTCGGCCAGGCTGGCCAGGCGCTGGTGTCTACCCGCACCACAGGCCCGCAAACCATACGCGTGCTGTGGGGCGAGGCCAGCGATAAAGCCTGCACACTGGACATCGACCCGCAAGCACTCGCACAAGAGGGTGGCTATCGCCTGCAAACCCTGCACTGCCAACTGCCCGTAGCCAGCAGCCAGCCCCTGCTGCCCGGCGACAATACCCAGGAAATGCTCTGATGACCGCGTTCACCTTCAACATCGACCGCAGCTTGCGCCTGACCGCCTGCTGCCTGGCCCTGGGCCTGTTCTCTGGCAACGCTTACGCCAATTGTACGTTCCAGACGAGCGCCACCTACATGACCTACGTGCGTGACATGAACACATTCTGGGTACCCCGCGATGCCCCAGACGGTACCGTGATCGGTACCTACACAATGAACGCGAACAACAGGGAAGGCGCCAGGGCCTCGTGCGTGTGGGACCCTGCCAACCCGCCCAAGGCAAGGCTCAATAATACCGCGCCAATCTTCTCTGGCACCTTGCCCCCCGTGGGTGGCAAGAACATCAATGGCCACGTCCTGGAAACCAACATCCCCGGGGTTGGTGTGTACTTGGAGCTTGGTGCGCCTTTTGACGGCGTGACCAACAACTCCTTCGCCCCTGATCCTGGCACCTCCCCTGTCATACCCTATTCGGGGACCATGCGAGACCAGCCTTTCAACGTCGTGGTGTCGACTATCCGTGGCAATGCCTGGCTCATCAAGACCGGGCCAATCGCACCCGGCCCCCAATACATCAACAGCACCATGTTTCATGGGGAACTGCATAACCTGGGCGAGGTCTTGGAGTACCAGATAACCGCCACGGTGAACCAGGCGCAGTGTTCGCTGAAATCCAACTCAGTGAGCCCCGGTCTGGTGAACCTGGGCAATTACACCCCTGCCGATTTCACAGGGGCAAATCCCGCGACCCCGCCCGTGCCCTTCCAGATAACACTCAGCGACTGCGAAGACGCCAGCGCTCCCAACCCCGCGCCCGCGAATGTGTACATCGAACTGGATGGCGCCAATGGCTCGGTGCCGACCGTTCCAGCCGAGGGACGCTTTAGCCTGGGTGGCGCTTCAGATGCCGCCGGGGTGGAAATCCAGCTGCTGCGTAGCGATGGCTCGCCCATGCCACTGCAATCAGAGCAAATGGTCAAGCCAATAAGCATCGGCACTACCCATCTGGACTTCCAGGCGCGCTACTACCAGAGCGCACCAGTGATAACCCCGGGCGTGGCCGAGGGGGGGCTGACCTTTACCGTAAGCTACAAATAACGCGCAAAAAAGGCCGCTGGGTGAACACCCTGCGGCCTGTGTGACGATAAAAACAAATGATCGGAAACGAAAAAAGACGCCGAAGCGTCTTTTTTCGAAGATTCACAAGGTTTGATTCAACCCCGTAAACCTGTATTTGGAGCGGGAAACGAGTCATGCACTAGAGCGCTAAGTCTCTGTTTCCCAATCACTTTCTCCACTGTGGTGATCAGCGAAGAACTCAATTATAGCCTTGTTTTTCGCCCTCGGCAACAAAGTTCATCCAACCACTTCCACCAGCGTCCAAGGATGATCCATCCACCCGTCGTTACGCCTGATGCGTCCAGCTGCTGAGCGGGTTCGCTATCGAACTCCAACTTGCGACGATCATGACTTGCGCTCGCTCCGCAGGCAGCGCGGGGTGGTGTCGCGTGGACTACCTGGCACCTGGACGGCTGTAGGACACAACCGCCGGCATCGGAACACCGCAAGTACTCATCTTTACATCGCTGCGGCTAACTTCGCCGGAGCGCAACGCGGCGCCAGTGTAGTGGCAGCCAGCCTCAACGAAGGCGTGCAGCAATCCGGTTCATCTGCTCGATCTCCGCGCGCTGGCCATCGGAAATCGCTTGGCATAGGTTGACGAGTTCCGGATCTGAGAGCTGCGCCTCGCGGCACATGAGGATCGCTCCCGAATGGTGCGGGACCATAGACGCGATGAACTGTCGATCGCCGATTCCGGTTTGAGCACGGGTAGCGGCAAAAGAACCGAGTGTGAGAACGGCAAACAAGCCGTACAGCACGAGATTGAGCCGCCGGTTTGGAAACATGCCGGGCATTGTCGCTAGCATGAAGATGCCCATTGGCGCCCACATAGTGACCGCCATGTAGAGCATGTTGAGATTGTTTCTGAAGTCCCTGGCGCCGTCGATCATGCTGAACATTACGAAGTACATGACGACGAGGCCCAACACCATGTTCACCCAGAACTTGGCGTATGGTCGGCCGTGCTTACCCATCTGACCGGATGTGTGATGTTGATGTTCATGGGAATGTTCAGCCATCTCCGTCTCCTATGTGCTGGGGCAACCTGGCAGGGTCACTGGTACTGCGGCAGATACTTTGTCGATATATCAGCATGTGGAGCGATGCATCACTAACCGCTGATTTCCAGTCCCCAACTGGACGTAGGGGCGTCGAACGCTTCAACTCGCTGGTCTTGAACCGTCTGGATATCAGACCATACCAAATCGGTCTTGATGGGCTTTGCGCCACCTATGACGCTGGTACCGTGAGCGCCAATATCGAGCTTGCGTCCTCATCGCTCGATGGGCCGGCAACTGATCGATTCTTGCATATCAAGCAAGACAAGGCCACCTGCGGCGGACGCCAATGGCCTCCTCCGCCTTCGCTTAGGGCATCGCCTCAAGCGTCCGTCGCAGGCCATAACGACACAACAGCCCTTGGGCAAGAAAGGAGCCGGTGATGTAGCGCACCCGAAAGGAGACGAAGACATGCACAAGGACATTTCAACATCAAAGGTGTTCTATCGTCCCATCGAGGCGGCCATCCGATGGGCTGGGTTGCTGCGGTATCTCCCGATGATCCTGGCCACGATCGCGTCACCGCGTGTCCTGCCTCGGTCGCTGAACTGCCCTCGATGGAATGAGTGCCGGCTGCACTCGGAACGTATCTATGACGGCATCCTCAACGGAGAGCTGCCCTACGGCAAGAACGGGATCACGCTCAATGATCCGAACCTGCTCAATTCTCTGGATCTGACTGTTCGCCATGTCGATCTAAAACGCTGGATGCGCACCCACTATCCCGAGCACCGGCCAGGATTTCTGTTCAGCCGTGGCGAACGCATGGCGCATCCTTTCATCACCATGGAAACAGGACAGGCGATCCTCGTGGAGCGGCTGGCCCTTCAGGCCGCGCTTGAACAAGCCCGACGTGAGATGCGAGAACTGCAGGAGCAGCACGACACGCTACTCAAGCAATCCTCGGTGCTGTTGGCATCCAAGCAATGCGAGATCAGCGAACGGGCGGAAACGACCTATCTCAACATCATTGGAGGGATGTTGACGCTGATGCTGAGCCAGTCGCCTTCAGGCGTGCCCTATTCCAGCTTCAAAACGCAGGAGGCCCTTGTCTCTGCATTGGTCGCCCACTACGGCGGCACCATGGGCATCACTGAGCGCACCTTAAACGGAAAGTTCGCCAACGCTAAGAGGTACGTTCGTAGCGCAAGCGCATGAGGTTATCCAGCTTGTATGTGCAATCGCGGAGATTGCATTTGCAATGTCTTTCCGCAGCCAGGTCTATTGAATAGAGGTCACGCCAACAAACGCCACCGAGCGTTCAGGAGTGACCGCCATGTCGCAGACCCCTGTACTCCCGCCGAACGAGCGCCGCATCCTGCGGCTCGATGAAGTCGAAGCGAAGTCCGGCTTCAAACGCGCCCACATCTACAACCTGATGAAGAAGCGCCAGTTCCCTCAGGCGCTGCGCCTGGGCGTGCGCGCTGTCGGCTGGGATTCGATCGAAATCGACCAGTGGATCGCCGAGCGCCTCAACCACCGGACCTGACCCGCTCTCCCGCGGACTTCCCATTCCCAGCCGGAGAGCGCCATGCAGGTCGTGTCCATCATTTCAACGAAGGGCGGCGTCGGCAAGACCACGACGGCCGCCAACCTGGGCGGGCTCGCCGCGGACGCGGGCCTGCGCGTGCTGCTGCTCGATCTCGACGTGCAGCCCACCTTGTCCTCCTACTACGAACTGACCCAGCGCGCGCCGGGCGGCATCTATGAGCTGTTGGCCTTCAACGAGCGCGACCTTGGCCAGCTCGTGTCCCGCACGATCATCGCGGGCCTGGACCTGGTGCTGTCCGACGACCACCGGGGCGAGCTGAACACGTTGTTGCTGCATGCGCCGGATGGCCGCCTGCGGTTGCGGCATCTGCTGCCAGCACTTGCTCCCCTCTACGACCTGGTGCTGATCGACACCCAGGGCGCGCGTTCCGTGCTGCTGGAGATGGCGGTGCTCGCCTCCGATCTCGCGCTGTCGCCCGTCACGCCGGAGATCCTCGCGGCACGCGAGCTGCGGCGCGGCACCATGCAGTTGCTCGAAGACATTGCGCCGTACCGGCACCTGGGCATCGAACCGCCGCCGCTGCACTTGCTCATCAACCGCGTCCACCCGGTGTCCGCCAACGCACGGCTGATCCAGCAGGCCTTGCGCGACCTGTTCCAGGACAGCGCCGGCATCCGCGTGCTCGCCACCGACGTGCCGGCCATAGAAGCGTATCCACGTGCCGCAACGCGCGGCCTGCCGGTGCATCGGGTCGAGCACCGCCAGCCGCCCGGCAGAGTCGCCCCTGCCGCGCTCGACACGATGCGCGCGCTCGCCAGCGAGTTGTTCCCGCAATGGCAGGACCGACTGGCTCAAGTATCCGGCCGCCCGCAGCGACCTCTTGATCCTGGGAGGCCCCATGGCGAACGCACATGAGCTGGCCCGCGGCCACAAGCGGCTGCGCGCCCTGATCGAGTTCGCGGTCGGTGAGGGCTGGCACGTCAAGCGCACGCCGGGCGGGCACCTCAAGTTCACCAAGGCCGGCTGCGCGGCGATCTACACGAGTTCGACAGCGAGTGACCACCGGGCCGAATTGAACGCCCGTGCGCAGATCCGCCGCGCCGAGCGAGAGGCCCGCATGGCGCCGGCCGGCGGTCGTGGGGACTGCGAGGGGTGCGGCCATGGCTGACATGACCTCGCAGGACATGGCAGGCAAGCTGCTCGCGGCCGGCTTCGAGCGCAGCGGCCCAGCGGCTACGGCCTTGAGCGACCCGATCGCGGACACGCCCATGGTCGTGACGCTGGACCAGTTGCGGCCCTACGACCATGACCCGCGCATGAAGCGCAACCCGGCTTACGAGGAAATCAAGGCATCCATCCGCGAGCGCGGCCTGGACGCGGCGCCGGCCATCACGCGCAGGCCCGGCGAGGACCACTACATCATCCGCAACGGCGGCAACACGCGACTGGCGATCCTGCGCGAACTCTGGTCGGAGACCAAGGAAGAACGCTTCTTCCGCATATCGTGCCTGTTCCGACCATGGCCGGAGCGCGGTGAAATCGTCGCGCTGACCGGGCATCTTGCCGAGAACGAACTGCGCGGCGGCCTCACGTTCATCGAGCGCGCGCTCGGCGTCGAGAAAGCACGGGAGTTCTACGAGCAGGAGAGCGGCGCCGCCCTGAGCCAGTCGGAACTGGCCCGCCGCCTGGCGGCCGATGGCTTCCCCGTCCAGCGGTCGCACATCACCCGCATGGCCGACGCGGTGCGCTACCTGCTGCCCGCCATTCCCACTGTGCTCTATGGCGGCCTGGGGCGCCACCAGGTCGAGCGGCTGTCGGTCATGCGCACGGCCTGCAAACGCACCTGGGAGCACTACGCCAAGGACCGTTCGCTGCCGCTGGACTTCGACAGTTTCTTTCAGGAGGTGCTGGCGCAGTTCGACACGCAGGGCGACGAGTTCGCGCCGCAGCGCGTGCAAGACGAGCTGATCGGCCAGATGTCCGAGCTGCTGGGCATCGGCTACGACGTGCTGGCGCTGGACCTGACCGAATCGGAAAGCCGCCACCGGGCGCTGGTCAGTGACCCGACGCCACCTGCGGCGCAGCCGGCGTTGCCTTCGCCCACCGCCGGCACGCCGACTCCGCCGGGCGCAGCATCGTCCATCGCCACGCCTGCAGCGGCGGCCGGTCCTCCACCCGCCAGCCCTCCGGCGTCCGAGCCCACCTTGCGCCACGACGACACGGCGGTTGGCGAAGCGGCCACGGGAAGCCAGCCGGCCGCACCGGGCGATCTGCTTCGCGAGCACATCGTCTCGCCAGCACCGACGACAGAACGGCTCCAATCGATCCAGCGCATGGTCGCCGACCAGTTGGGCGATGCGCTGCCGCCCGACTTCTCGGCGAGCGTGCTGCAGTCCATCCCGGTGCAAGCCGGCGGACTCTATCCGATCTCCGACGTCTGGTACATCGACGCCGGCCTGGACACGCCCGATCGGCTGCGCATCCACATCGCGCAGTTCGCGCGCGAGATCGCCGGGGAGGCAGGCCTGGACGAGTGCATCGAGGATCGCGCCGATGGCATCGGGTTTGCGTGCCGCGCCCGCGGCCAAGCCCCGTCGCCGCTCGGCCGCGCGGTGCTGACGCTGCTCACTTCCCTGACGGGTCAGCCCGTCGCCGAAGCGGGCCTGGACGGCGCGCAGCTCGCCGCCGACCTGCCGACCCTGTTGCACGGCCAGAGCCAAGGCCATGGCAGCGGCGCAAGGCGCTTGAGCGACACGGCGTTGGTCAAGCTCTTTCGGCTGCTGCGCCTCGCCCGGCGTCTGCTGGACCTGGAAGCCGGCACCACGGCGCCCGGGACGTGAGCGAGGGAGGCCGCATGTCCACATCGCATCCGCTCAACCAGGCCGTGATTGCCCAGGCGCTGTATGACCTTCGCAACGGCCAACTGCGCCGCTGCAAGGCCATGGGCTTCGGCGAGGCCGAGCTGGATGCGCTCAAGCACCCCGCGCTGATCAGCGTGCTGGCCAACGCCAGCGTCTCGTGGTGCTCGGTCACGGTCAACCGCGAAGTGCTGCAGCGCCTGCTCAACCAGGCACAGGACGTGGAGAAGGAAATCGCCACGGTCGATCGCATGCTGCGGCTGGGGGCCAGCACGGAGATGGTCAGCCGCTTCTATGGCCTGACCCATCAGGAAGTCGCCCTGCAGCGGGAGATCCTCGGCCTGCCCAAGCGCAAGGGGCGCCACCCCGTCCTGGACGAGACCCAGGACACCGAACTGTGGCGGCAATGGAAAGCCGTGACCAGCAGCAGGAACGTCGATCTGGAGGACGAGACCTCGATTCTCGATGCGGCCATGGACCTGGCCGAGGGCATGTCGCTGCCGCTCTCGGTGGTCTGGGCCGCGATCAGGAACTGGGTCGATCAGGGATTGGGCTAGGCCATGGCCGTGGACGACACCGCCCCACGAGCCCAGCGCCCTGGCCCCATCGCACTCGCCGACCTGTTCGACGCTGCGCTGAAGGACCTCGCGCCCAAGTCCAGCTCTGGCGCTCCCGCGTCCCTGCCTGCTCCAACGCCCACGCCTCCTACGTCCGGCGACGCCTTCCTGTTCAGTGGCAATCGGCACGAGAGCGTGCCGCGGCGGCTGTTCCTCGACCGCCGCCTGACACCGCTGGAGCGCAACGCCTGGCAGGTGTTCCGATTGATGCTCAACGACGATGGCGTCACGGCATTTCCCACCTATGAGCAGTTGCGCCCCTGGCTGGCGTCGATGCCCTGCGCAGGCCAGGCCTCCCATGAGACCGTGGCGCGGGCGCTGACGCTGCTGCGCCTGACGCGCTGGCTGAGCCTCGTGCGACGACGGCGCGACCCCAAGACCGGTCGCATCCTCGGCAACCTCTACGTCCTGCACGACGAACCGCTGACGCCGTTCGAGGCGATGCAACTCGACGCCGACTACCTGGCCCTGGTCAGCCAGTCGCTGGGGCATTCGGCCAAGGCCGTCCAGGTGGTGGGACTCAACACCCTCCAGGAGATCGCGGACGACCCGATGCTGTCCGGACGCACCTTGCCGTCGCGGCTGCAAGTGCTCGCCGAGCGCCTGGCCGACCAGGGCATCACCGCCTCCGAAAGTTATCCACAGGAGGATGCGGTCCACGATTCCGAAGAAGGGCCCGCGAGCCTTCTTCGGAATGGCGATCGCCCATCTTCGGAATCCGAAGCAGGGCCGAAACCCGCGCCAGACGGCGCTCTTCGGAATTCGAAGCAGGACCGTACAGTACGTAGTAGTCGTATTGATGAAGTACGTACTACCGCGCAGGCGCGTGCGCTGGGCGACCTGCAATGGCCCAAGCGCTTCGCGGAACTGAAGGCGGAACAGCAGGCCGGAGCCAAGATGGCGTTGCAGCAGGTGGACGCTGCCCTGCGGCAGGCCGTGCTGGACGAATGGGCCGCACGGTGCGGCAAGCATGGCATCCGCAACCCCGCCGGTTATCTGTTCGGCATCATCCAGCGCGCCATGCGCGGCGAGTTCAATGCCTGGGCCAAGCAGACCGGCCCGGCACCGCCAACACCATCGGCGGCGCGAGCGCCACCAACCGAGCCGCCGCGCAACGTCGTGCCGCCCGAGGTGGCCCGGCAGCACATCGAGCGCCTGCGCGATCTGCTGCGCAAATCCTGAGCACAGGGCTTGTCAAAGCCGTGAAGTAGATCTCCATGGCGGTCGGCAGAAACGGTCCCCTGGGGACGGCTGTGCGGTGAAGCGCCGGGCGACGGCGCGACATGCTGCGCAAAACCTGAGTAGAGCGCATGCAAGACCATGAAGCAGACCTCCATGGCGCTCAACGGAACGGTCCCCTGGGGACGGCTGCGCGGCGAAGGATCGTGTCGAACGGCAGCGCGACGTGCGGTGCAGCACGCATACCGTCAACAACCGAGGACGGGAACGCCGATGTGAGTGCCCATCTGCGGAGCGGTCCCCAGGGGACCGTTGCGCGCTGCGCCGCCAGCGCGCACAGAACCGGGGGTCGGCTCATTTCGGTTTGTTGACTGACTGCCTTCCGCTGCATGCGGATGCTGGCGGCTCCCTGTCCACCAGCGAGCGATCACCATGGCAACCAGCAACGAACCATTGCAACTCAACCTCGGCTCCCTGCGCAGCGCGATGTCGCTGACGCTGCACACCCACCACGCCTCGCGCATCTGGCATGGCCGCGCCGCCGCCGAGGGGCGACCCGGCATCGTCGGCCTGAACGGCTACATCGCCGTGATGAACAAGATGAAGCGCGGCTCGGAGCAGGACGACCCGTACAGCGACTGGTGGATGTTGCGCATCGAGGAAAAGCTCGACCAGACCAGGACCACGTTGCAATCGCTGCGCGAGCAGGTTGACCAGGCACTGGCCGGCGTGCCTGCGGCGTTGAGCCTGGGTGAGAACCTCAACGTGCAGCCGGTGAAGCTCCCCTTGTTCGTGAACGCGCAGCTCGGCTTTGCCGCCGTCTATCTGCTGGCCGACTACGACGACATCGCCCGCAAGCTGATCCTCGCCCACCACACCGCGCTGATCGATCGCTCGACGTTGGAGCGCTGGCTCAACGAAGGTGCCCACGCGCTGCGCAGCCTGTTCAGCCTGGCCCAGCAATACCGCTACTCGGGCTGCACCCGCGACGACTTCGCGGCCAAGAACGCCGCAGCTCGGGCAGCATTGGAGAAGTTCGGCGAACTGCCGCAGGACGTGCTCGAAGGCATGCGCCGCTCGAAGTTTGCGCCGCCCGTCGTGCGCCGTGGTCTGCAACAGCGTGGTGATAGCGCTGCCGCAGCCGCATCTCCCACCGACGAAGGCGCTGCCGCCGATTCGGCCGAGGCCAAGTCCACAGCCGCCGGCGAGGACGAACCGGCATGAGCGACCCGAACCGCGAACCGCGCTACTTCCGTCGTCTGGAACAGCCAGCCTTCATGCGGCTGGAACACGCGGCCTCTCTAAAAGGCCTTTTAAAGCCTTTTAAAGGTAAAGGGGACTTCGAGGCCTGGGCCAGCCAGTGCTTCGCCATGCGCGACGAGTTGATTGCCCTGGCGCAGCGACAGGTGCTGCCACAGGCGTGCGGGCATCCCTTCCACCTGCTTCCCGTCGAGCTGGCCCAGCAGACCACTGGCGCAGGCACGACCTTTCTTCGCTGGCGCAAGCACGATCGATCGGCCATGGGCGTGGCGTTGTGGCAGGAGCTGATGGCGAGCCCCAGCACGCCGGTCAACCTGCTGCACGACCTGCACGAGATCGAACTGCAGCGCGTCATGCTGAACATGCAGATCAGCCTGCTGCACACCCTGGGCAGGCAAGCACAGGAATGCGCCAGCAAGGCCGCGCAGGCGGACAACACCTACCTGCGCCGGCTCGCGTCCGTTCCTGCCGCAGTGCGCGATCGGTGATTGCGCCTGCCATCCGAGCACGCGCCCGAGCCCAACGAGGCACGGGTATTTCAACCACCACGGAGATTCCAACATGAGCACACAATTCATCGGCGAGGGCAACATCGGATCGCCTCCCGAGTACCGCGAATTCCCCAATGGCAACGACGATCCTCGCCGGTTGCTCCGGCTGAACGTGTACTTCGACAACCCCGTCCCCACCAAGGGCGGCGAGTTCGAGGACCGCGGCGGCTTCTGGGCGCCGGTGGAACTCTGGCACCACGACGCCGACCGCTGGCAGCAGCTCTACCAGAAGGGCATGCGGGTGCTGGTCGTCGGCCGCATGGAGCGCGACCCCTGGACGGACAACGAAGATCAGCCGCGTGAGACTTGGCAGGTCAACGCGCGCAGTGTCGGCATCCTGCCGTACCGCATCGAGTCTGTGGCCCTCAGCCCGAAGCCACAGGAGGCAGAGCCGAAGCCCCAGGCCACCCAGGAATCGACGGCGCCGAAAGAGACCAAGCGCAGGAAGTGATCGGGCATGGAGGGCGGCTGCCGCAGTGCTTCGCCGCCCTCCATGCGCTGCGAATTATCCCCAGGGGATAGCTCCACCAACGTCCACCGAGTTCCACGCGCGCTCCCGGAAATCGCGGCTCTCGGCCCGCACACTTCCGGCCACGCACCTTCCCCGCACTCGCCATTTCATCGGCGTGAAAGCGGTCGCTGCCGCATGCGGCTTGTTTGCTGCTGCCAGGGGCTGCGCTCGGCATCCTCGATCCCAGCAACTCCATGAACAACAGGAATCGGGATGGACGGATATGCGGCTGTTCTTGTGCGAGAAGCCCTCCCAGGGCAAAGACATTGGCCGGATTCTCGGCGCCACGCAGCGCGGTGAAGGCTGCCTCAACGGTTCCGGCGTCACGGTCACCTGGTGCATCGGCCATCTCGTGGAGGCGGCGCCGCCCGAGGCCTACGACGAGCAGCTCAAACGATGGTCCGTTGAGCAGTTGCCCATCATTCCCCAGCACTGGCGGGTCGAGGTCAAACCGAAGACCGCCACGCAATTCAAGGTCGTCAAGGCGCTCTTGGCGAAGGCGACTCACCTGGTTATCGCCACCGATGCCGACCGCGAGGGCGAATTGATCGCCCGCGAGATCGTGGAGCTTTGCGGCTACCGCGGCCCCATCGAACGCCTGTGGCTGTCGGCGCTCAACGATGCGTCCATTCGGGCGGCACTGGGCAAGCTGCGGCCTTCGGCCGAGACGCTTTCGATGTACCACTCGGCGCTGGCGCGCTCCCGTGCGGATTGGCTCGTGGGCATGAACCTGAGCCGGCTGTTCACGGTGCTGGGGCGACAGGCGGGTTACGACGGCGTGCTGTCGGTCGGCCGCGTACAGACCCCGACGCTCAAGCTCGTTGTGGACCGCGACCGCGAGATCGCGCGCTTCGTGTCCGTACCATACTGGGCCATCGCCGTGTCCCTGTTCGCAGGCGGTTCGACTTTCGCCGCGCAATGGGTTCCACCCGATGCGTGCACCGACGACGCAGGCCGCTGCCTGCGGCAGCCGGTCGCACAGCAGACCATGCAGCAGATCCGCGCTGCGGGCAGTGCCCACGTCGTGTCGGTGGAGACTGAGCGTGTCCGCGAAGGCCCGCCGCTGCCGTTCGACCTGGGCACCTTGCAGGAAGTGTGTTCCAAGCAGCTTGGGCTGGACGTGCAGGAAACCTTGGAGATTGCCCAAGCCCTGTACGTGACGCACAAGGCCACGACGTACCCCCGCTCGGACTCCGGCTACCTGCCCGAGAGCATGTTTGCCGAAGTGCCCACCGTTCTCGACAGCCTGCTCAAGACCGATCCCTCGCTGCGCTCGATCATGGGCCAGCTCGACCGCTCGCAGCGCTCGCGCGCCTGGAACGATGGCAAGGTCACGGCGCACCACGGCATCATCCCGACGCTCGAACCGGCGAAGCTCTCCGCCATGAGCGAGAAGGAACTGGCCGTGTACAGGCTCATCCGGTCGCATTACCTGGCGCAGTTCCTCCCTCACCACGAGTTCGACCGCACTGTGGCCAAGTTTTCGTGCGGGGGGCAGAACCTGGCGGCCACGGGCAAGCAGGTTGTCATCCCGGGTTGGCGCCAGGTGCTCGCCGAGCCGCAGGCCGAAGACGGTGATGGCGAGGGCGATACTGCGGTCCGCGCCCAGGTGCTGCCCGCGCTGCCGAAACTGTATGAGGGCCTGGCATGCCAGGTGGCCGACGTCGATCTCAAGGCACTCAAGACGCTGCCGCCCAAACCGTACACGCAAGGCGAGTTGGTCAAGTCCATGAAAGGCGTCGCCAAGCTGGTGTCCGATCCCCGCCTGAAGCAGAAGCTCAAGGATACGGTTGGCATCGGCACCGAAGCGACGCGGGCCAACATCATCGGCGGCCTGATCGCTCGCGGCTACCTCGTGAAGAAGGGGCGCGCCATCCGCGCCTCGGATGCGGCTTTCACTTTGATCGATGCCGTGCCTGCGGCGATTGCCGACCCTGGCACCACCGCCGTCTGGGAACAGGCGCTCGACATGATCGAGGCCGGACAGCTCACCCTGGACGTGTTCATCGGCAAGCAGGCCGCGTGGATTTCGCAGTTGATTGCGCAGTACGGCAGCGCCTCCCTGTCCATCAAGGTTCCCCAAGGGCCGGCATGCCCGCAGTGCGGCGCACCCACGCGCCAGCGCAGCGGCAAGAGCGGCCCGTTCTGGTCGTGCAGCCGCTACCCGGACTGCAAAGGCACGCTGCCAGTCGAATCCGGCAGCTCCAAGCGCGGCGCCTCGCGCCCGCGCCGTAGCGGCCGCAAAGGCTCCTGACCGCCCCCGTTCCCCGTGAGCCGTGCCCGCCTTCGGCGGCGTGGCCCCTGTCCCGCACTCCGCCGCATGCCCTGCGGGACGCCCAGCGCGCAACGCCTTCTTGATCCGTGTGCGCGTCCCGCCCAGCCGTCCCCGGCCGCGGGACCTGAAGGTAGCTTCTCTGCGAGCCGCACCACGCGCGTTCTGTTGATCTGCGTTTCTTCCGCCCTCTGCGAAGGGTCTCCCGGTGGCTTGCCAGGCTGCACGAGCCACCGGGAGACCCTTCGTGGTCAGCGGTAATCGGTGCCGGTGCCCGCCGGTGCAAAAACGGGCTCCCTTTGTGCGCGGATGTGCGCCAGACGATGCCGGCCCCAGCCACGACATGGGCCGGGTGTGATTGCTTGATGAGCAGACGGTTCTAGCGACGACCGGGCCTGCCAATCAGCCCACGGGTGGTTCCTCTTTTCTCCCGAGCCGAAGGCCGTTGGGCCTTCGGCGCCATTCTCCTGCCCATCAACGTCCCGGCCCGGCCATTGGCCTGGGCCACACGAACAGGAGAGACGACATGCACCCTCAACCTTGCGCACCGCTGCTGTACGGCAGACGGAGGTCGAGAACGGCATGCCCGCCTATCGCGCGGCCATCGCCAATGGTACGCTCGGCTGCAGCCGAGGCCGTAGCCCAAAGGCTGGACTACCTCTTTTGCAGAGGTAAACCTCGGGATGAACTGGGCGAAAACATGCCTTATGTGCCCGCCTTACGGCGAGCTGTTTCCGATGCTTCGCGCAGGATTTCCCGCCCCCCATTCGCTGCGATTGCGGCCACGATGACGCCCAGCACCAGATCCGGGATGTTCGACCCGAACCCCATCACCAGCACCCCGGACAGCACAATCGCACCATTGACGATGGAGTCGTTGCTGGTAAAGATCGCTGACGCCTTGAAGTTCACATCTTCCCCGCGATGGCGGCGCAGTAGTCTGAGGCACACTAGGTTCAAAGCCGCGTTCAGCGCGGCCATGGCCATCATGGCTGGGCCGACAGGCTCTTCCCCTCCAGCGAAGCGGCGTAGGACTTCCAACAGCAGCAGCGCGGCCAGGCCGATTAGCAAGAAACCCGACAAGCGGGCCGCGCCCACCTTGACCGTTGCCGCACGACCGACGGCATACAGGCTAACCGCATAGACCGACGCATCGGCGAGGTTGTCCAACCCGGCGCCCATCAGCGCCGTAGAGCCAGCCCAGATGCCAAGGGCAATGCCGGCGGCGGACTGCGTCAGGTTGATCAGCAACACAGTCAGAAGAATCTTTCGGTCCTTCGCATCGCTCGCATCTAGGCGGCCCAACTCGTCGTTTTCGTGATTTCTGTGGTTTTCAGCCATGCATTGTTCCTTCCAAATCGATGGATGCTGAAGCCTGTAGCGGCTGGAGAGTCAAGGCGCAGATGCAACGAACTTGCCACAGGGTCTTCCCGGACGCCCTTGACTCTACCGTAGCTAGAAGGTTTTCCAATCCAGTCAGAGCTTTAGGACAGAACAGATGAGCACCAATGCGCCCCCTTCATTGCGACTGTCATCCGGTATGGCTGCTATCCACTGATCCGTGGCGCCACTGCGGTTGTGCTCTTCGGCGAGCTCGCGACCGGCCGGCCGTCTTTTCCGACGGAGCTACTCACAGTGATCGTCGCGCTCGCTTGTGCCGCCTTGCTAGAGGGCGGGCGGCCTTTCCACTCCCCGTTGAGCCAGTAGCGGCGTTCCAAGCTGTGGTTGGCCGTCGGCGCATGGCTCGGCTTCTTGGTCGTGCATCTGGCCTTCCAGCACTCCAATCTGGGATACCGGGTCGGGCCGTTGGGATTGTTGATCGGGGTGGCTGAAGCCCATCGCTGGCATCACAAGCGTGAGCACGAAGACGCCCAAGTCAACTACGGCGATTTCTGGATGCCCGGGGGCCACTTGTTCAGCGCTTTCCGGTCGCAAAAGCACACGCTGGGCGCCAAAGAGTGACACTCAAGAAAGATGGACTTTCCAATGGACTACGGCCCGCAGCTTGTCTATCCCTTCCGGAGCCGGCCAGCAGCGGCAAACGCTTGCGCTGCTGGCTATACGATCTTGCCCACGTCGCATTCTTGCGCGAGTCGGGCCTTGCGGCTTCTTGCGAAGCGATCGCGAGTTGCGTGGCGTGCCCATGAGTCGGGCCGCGTCGTGGCGCACTGCTACCTTGGCCTGCACCTGCACCTGCGCAGCCACGCCGCGATGCTCGGTCTGGCCTGGAGAACCCGTAAGGTGGCGGAGATTGCGGCGCGCAGGTCGTCCGGCTCGCGCTGGCTCCTGTGGGCCACGCCCTCGGTCGCACGCCGTCTCAAAACGTCAGAATCGCGCGCTTTCGCATGATGGAGCGCGGCACGTGGCTCTCAGAACTGGACCCGATCACTTCCAGCACCGATGACACGCTCGAGCTTCAGGCGGGCTCGGCCAAGCTGTTGAGAATGCCGCACTCGCGCGAGGTTCGGGCGCTATCGCAGGAGCGTCGCAGATCCATTAACTCGCGCTCCAAGGCGCGCAATTCCTTCATCTTGGTCCGCACTTGCGCGATATGAGCGTCGACCAGCGCGTTCACCTCGCCGCAGCCCAACTCTGGCCGATCCCGTAAGTTCAGCAGTTGACGGATCTCATCCAGCGTCATGTCCTTCGCCCGGCAGCGGCGGATGAACAGCAAGCGCTGCAAATGGACTTCGTCATAGAGCCTGAAGTTGCCCTCGCTACGTGCAGGCTCGGGCAGCAAGCCTTCTGACTCGTAAAAGCGCACGGTCTGCACCAAGCAATCTGCCTTCTTGCCCAGTTCACCGATCCGCATCATGGTTGCTTCCTATAAAAAACTTGACTCTATATCTACTAGAGGTTTTCTAATGATGGCATCCGGGGAAAACCTTGTCAATGAAGAGCGATCTATGAACAAAGAACCTTCCAGCCCATGCGCCTGCTCCGGCGGCAATGGCCAACAGACGGCGTGCGCCAGTGAGCAGGCCAGCACTGAAACCACCGTTTTCCACGTGAGCAACATGGATTGCCGCAATGAGGAAGCACTGGTGCGGCGAACGCTGGAGGGCATGCCCGGTGTCGAGCGGCTCCTGTTCGATCTTCCGCAGCGTTTGTTGACCATTTCGCACCGCGAAGTCTCGGCCGATGCCTTGGAGCAAGCGCTGAATTCGGTGGGCATGAAGGCTCAGGCTGTCCGAGACGCCGCCGTGTCGACCACCTACCGCATCGAGAACATGGACTGCCCGAGCGAGGAGAAACTCATCCGCTCGCACCTCGGGGCAGTCGAGGGAATTCAGGACCTCGACTTCGACCTCGCTGAGCGCACCCTGTCGGTGAAACACCTCGCTCAGGCACGCGCGCAGATGGAGCAGGTCCTGGCCTCGATCGGCATGCGCGCCAAGGAGCAGACCTTCGGCCACACGGGGCCGATCGAAGCCGCGGCTGTGATCCCATCCTCGGCCCTGCAGCAGCAACCAACCGCTGCCGTTTCCGCGCCGCCGATCGGCGAGCGGGTGACGTACCGGATCGAGAACATGGATTGCCCGACGGAAGAAGCGCTGATCCGCGACCGGCTGGGCAAGCTGCCGGGTGTGACCGCGCTCGACTTCAATCTGATGCAGCGTGTGCTGGGAGTCCAGCACACGCTGGCGACCTCAGCGCCGATCGAGAAGGCGCTTGCTTCCATTGGAATGCAGGCTGCGCGGCAGGACATGCAGACAGCCACCACGGTACTTCGCATCGCGAAGATGGACTGTCCGACCGAGGAAAGTCTGATCCGCGGCAAGCTGCAAGGCATGCCGGGCGTGCAGGGAATGGATTTCAACCTGATGCAGCGCACGCTCACGGTTCGGCACACACCCGACGCGATCAAGCCGGCAGTCGAAGCCATCGAATCGCTGGGCATGGAAGCCGAGGTCCAGAGGACTGATGAGCCGCGCGATGCCCCGGTGGCCGCGCACAAGACCAATTGGTGGCCGATGGCGGTTTCGGGCGTTGCGGCGGTGGCCGCCGAAGGCGTGTACTGGGTCAACGACGGCAATCATTGGGCCGTGATCGTGCTGGCACTGGTTTCGATCTTCACCGGCGGCCTCAGCACCTACAAGAAGGGCTGGATCGCGCTGAAGAACCTCAACCTGAACATGAACGCCCTGATGGCCATCGCGGTCACCGGCGGCATGGCGATCGGCCACTGGCCGGAGGCCGCCATGGTCATGTTCCTGTTCGCGTTGGCGGAAGTGATCGAGGCGAAGTCGCTGGACCGCGCCCGCAACGCCATTCGGGGGCTGATGGACTTGGCGCCCGAGACCGCGACCGTGCGGCAGGCCGATGGCTCATGGACAGAGCTGCCGGCCAAGGAGGTCGCAAAGGGCGCGGTGGTCCGCGTGCGTCCTGGCGAGCGCATCGCACTGGACGGCCTGATCACCTCGGGTCGATCGGCCATCAACCAGGCGCCCATCACCGGCGAGAGCCTGCCCGTCGAGAAGGCCGAAGGTGACCAGGTCTTCGCCGGAACCATCAATGAGACCGGCTCTTTCGAATACAAGGTGACCGCAGGCGCCAGCGACTCGACGCTCGCGCGCATCATCCATGCCGTGGAGTCCGCGCAGGGCAGCCGTGCGCCCACGCAGCGCTTCGTCGACCAGTTCGCCCGCGTCTACACGCCGGCGGTGTTCGCGGTGTCCGTGCTGGTTGCCGTCGTGCCGCCGCTCGCCTTCGGCGGCGCATGGTTTGACTGGGTCTACAAGGCCCTGGTACTGCTGGTGATCGCCTGCCCCTGCGCTCTGGTCATCTCCACGCCGGTCACCATCGTCAGCGGCTTGGCCGCTGCCGCCCGACGCGGCATCCTGATCAAGGGTGGCGTCTACCTGGAGGGCGGGCGCAAGCTCAAGGCGTTGGCCCTGGACAAGACCGGCACACTCACACATGGCAAGCCCGAGCAGACCGACTTCGTGCCGCTGATCGGCGAGGCGCAGGAAGTTGCCGCCTGGGCCGCAAGCCTCGCGGCACGCTCGGACCATCCTGTGTCTCAGGCCATCGCCCGCAAGGCGAACCGTGACGGCATCGCGCTGCACGAGGTCGACGACTTCGCGGCGCTGCCTGGCCGCGGCGTGCGCGGCCGCGTCGCCGGGCGCATGTTGCACATGGGCAACCACAGGCTCGCCCAGGAGCTGGGCCTGAGCGAAGCGACGCTCCAGGCTCGGCTGGAGACCCTGGAGCGCCAAGGCAAGACAGCGATCCTGCTGATGGACGATGCGACCGTGCTCGGCATTTTTGCAGTGGCCGACACCGTGAAGGAAACCAGCCGTGAGGCGGTGGCCGACCTGCAGGCGCTGGGTGTGCGCACGCTGATGCTGACGGGGGACAACCAGCACACGGCCGCGGCCATCGCTGCCCAGGTCGGAATCTCTGAAGCCCGTGGTGACCAACTGCCCGAAGACAAGCTCAAGACCATCGAAAGCCTGGTCGGCGGCGAGGGCCAGGTGGGCATGGTGGGCGACGGCATCAACGATTCGCCCGCGCTCGCCCGTGCCGACATCGGCTTCGCCATGGGCGCGGCCGGCACCGACACCGCGATCGAAACAGCCGACGTCGCCCTGATGGACGACGACCTGCGCAAGATCCCCGCCTTCATCCGGCTGTCGCGTAGCACTGCGGCGATCCTCACGCAGAACATCGTTCTGGCCCTTGGCATCAAGGCGGTGTTCCTTGCGTTGACGTTCACAGGGCATGCCACCATGTGGATGGCTGTGTTCGCTGACATGGGGGCAAGTCTTTTGGTTGTCGTCAATGGGCTGCGCCTCCTGAAGTTCAAGGCGGCATGAACAATGGATGAACCATCTCTTCGCAAGACGCAGTGGTACTCACTCGCGATCGTTATATTCGCCGGCGATCAGGCAGCTAAGAGCTACATTGACGCGACAACTCCCTTGGGTTGGTCGCACGAGGTGGCGTCATTCTTCAACCTAGTTCACGCTCTCAATCCCGGCGCGGCGTTCAGCTTCCTTGCTGGCGCGGGCGGCTGGCAGCGGTGGTTTTTTCTGGCGATCGCGTTCGCAATATCGGCATGGCTCGCATGGCTGCTCTCCCGGCCGCTGCGCAAAACGGAAGGCCTTTCGTACAGCCTCATTCTGGGCGGCGCATTGGGCAACGCGTTCGACCGCGCCACGCGCGGGCACGTTATCGACTACATCGACTTTCACCTGCACGGCTGGCACTGGCCCGCCTTCAACATCGCTGACATGGCCATCGTGGGCGGGGCGATCGCGCTGGTGGCCCAGTCGTTCATGAGCGTGGAGAACCCGGCCGCCACAAAGGAGTCCCAGTGACATTGGGACGATCCGGAAATTCGCAATGCACACGGTGCAGGACACCAATCTGAAGAGAACGGCCCCCAGCATGAGCGGCCGCGGCTTGGCCCTCATGCTAGCGCCCACCGCCGCTTTTGCTGCAACGCCCTGTTGCGATGGCGGCGATTGCTGCAACGACGTCGCAATGCCTTGCTGTGAATAAACAGCACGCAAGCCAGTTGACCTGGCAATTATGAAAGTCCATCACGGCGATGCTGGCCTTTTTCGTTCCAATGAGCCGTCACGGAGAGGTGATGATGAAGCTATGCCGGGATCCTGCAAGCTTTAGGACGGTCTTCTTTACCGCATAGCGATATGCTGATGTCACCCGTTCGCCTCGCCTGGCAAGTACAAGTAGTTCGTCGCGGTTTTCTGGCCGTGTCCGCCCGCTTCGCTGGCCCTTTTGCCCCAAACAAGCGCAATCATGCCTGCGTTACCACCAAAGTTCGCCCCCGCCAGTTGCTGTTCCTAAAGGGCATCAAGCTCAACGCCATCGCCGACCGGCCAGCGTATTTCGCATCGCTGCGTGCCCGTCGGGGCCAGCCCATCGTCATCCTCGCAGAGCTGGGACCGGACGAGGCATTCGCCCTGTGGAAGCAGCATGTACTGGGCGACAGGCCTCGCTGACCCAGTTTCGCCTCATCCTCCTGACAGCCCCGCACTTATTGCGGGGCTTTCTTTTTTCCGCGTTCGCCAATCGGGGCTGTTGCAAATGCCGATTTCCGGCTGACGCGGCTCGCCTCGCGCATGAAGCTGCCCGCATGTGTCGCTGATTCGTCAGCACCATGCCAGCAGCCAGAGTTTCCAGGCTGCCGCGGATTCTTTCCGCGCTACCCGCCAGTCCGCCATCGCATCGAGTCTGCGGACGCGCGTCACCCGTGACGCCGATGCTTTTTTCTCAACCGCGTGCGGGAGCTGCCATCCCGTGAGGGACGAGGCCCCGCTTTTTCCAAGGAGCCCGTCCATGTCCCAGCAAGCCTCTTTCGGCCAGTTGGCCTTGATCCATTGCGGCAAGTTCCTGCCGCTCGAAATCCTGCATAGCGCCGCCGGCCACTACATCGGCACGCGCGATACAGAAGGTCCCGTTTCGCGGGAATCCTGCCAGTACTTCCGCAGCTATGCCGCGGCTCAACGTGCCCTCGAAAGAGGCGGCTGGTCCCAGCTCGCCACACCCTGATCCAACTGGAGGAACCACGTCATGAACCAGCTTTTGCCCCAGGAAGTCGTCGATCAGATCATGCGGGAAGAGCAGCATTTCGCCGCCGCGCCCCAAGCCTTCTTCGAGGTCTGGAAGCGCGGCGTCGAGATCGCAGGCCCGCAATGGTTTGGCGACGGCACGCGCGAAGGCCTGAACCAGGCAAAGAGCAAGTGGGATCTGCGTCCCGACATGCTGCGTGCCAACGACGCACTCGGCGTCCTGAGCAGCGGGGAACGCATGTTCCTGTCCGCCATGTTCAGCTTCTACAACGCGCGCGAGGGCGGTGCCATGCTCAAGCGCTGCCACTTCCAAGGACTGTCGGACTTCGATGGTCTCGATCTGCAACGTCGCCAGGTGATCGCCGACCTGCTGCTGAACTACAGCGGTTGGTGAGCCGGTCCCTGGCACACCTTCATCACTGCGTTCACGGGACCCCATGAGGGACATGCGCCTCGTTCGAGGCCATGTCCCTCGCGTTTTCTCCCCGCCCAGCGCCATCCGGCATCAGGCGGTTTCCCCTGCGGATGCCATCGTCCGCAAGGGCTGGCTCCGTTCATTCATCGAAAGGAGCCTTCATGGCCAACAACTACTACGAAGCCACCGGCGTTCTCGTGCTCGACCGTGTGACGCCCGTCATCCAGGCGCTGTTCGGCGCCTTCGCGCTGGACGAGAGCCACCCCGGCAACGGGCAGGCCTACATCGCCCAGATCGCCGAGACCACCAATCCGCAATGGCCGGACGTGCTCGATGGCCTGGAAGACCTGGCCACGCAACTCGGTATTCCGATGCCGGACGACGAAGGGCTGTCGATCCCGCCGCTGCTCGAACTGCTCGCCGTGCACTTCCGTGCCGATGAGGACGAAGAGCTGGGGAACTTGATCGACCGTCATTCGTTCGAGGACACCGCCGATCTCGACGCATTGTTTCTGATCGCCACCCGGTTCGATGACGGGCACCACCTGACCGCCATCCAGTTCGAGGGCTGCTGGTACTGCAGCAAGCCGCGGCTGTTCGAGTTCGGCGGCAACGGCTGCTACCTGAGCCGCGAGGTCCGCTTCATCAGCTCCTCCTCCCAGGCCCTCCAGCTCGGCGACCAATTGCGCAAGACCATTGTGGCCGCCGACATCGAAGAGGCTTCGGCCCTGATCGCGCTGGAGACCATCAATCTGCTGGCGGGCGTCAGCGACGAGCCATTCCGCATGAATTTGCGCCGGCGCGTCGCCGAGCGATTGGCCCAAACGCCAACGATCAGCGTCACCTGACGCTGTTTCCTTTCTTTCCACCCACCGGGGTCAATTCCCGGTGGCGGGGATTTGCTCCATCATTATTCTGTTGGAGAAATCCCATGTCCCAGAATCCCAATCCCTTTCTACGCGGCTACTGGAATCTGAAAATCGTCCGCACGCTGTCCATCAGCTACGAGGACGGAAGCCCGCATGTTTGGCGAAACATCCACCCGAGCCAGCAGCACCTCTGCGACGCGGCGCTGGTTTCTTCTCCTTGCATCATCACCAGCGACTTCGCGGTGGTCAGGACTGGCACCGAACCTGTCGGCGCCGCACTGATCGCCGAATGCGACGCGGCTGAAGGGGGCAGCGGCGAAGGCATGGTGGGTGCCGTGGTGTACGCGATCCACGGCGACGACTTCGACGGCCGCCCCGTCCACATTGGCGACACCTATTCGGCCGAGGCCGCACGGGAAGTCGTGCAGCGGTTGAGCTTCGAGACCGGCTACTACAGCCGGTGCTGGGAAATCAGCAGCGCGCACATCAGCCGCGAAACCGGCCAGTACCTGGCCAACCTGGCTGACCTCGCGACGCCGGAGGCCTTTTTGTTCATCGCGTTCCGGATTCCCTACAGCCCGGCGATCGGCGTCAAGCTGATCTCCACGCCCTGGACGGACCAGCACCTGCAGGACGTCGAGGGGATCGCCGCCGAGCAGCTTCGGCAGGAGCACCGCAGCAAGGGCATGCCGGACGAGCTGGCACAGATCCTTGGACTGGCCGGCCAGGCCGACGTGCGCATCCTCATCCTCGATGCCGACGCACCCGTGTTGCCGGGCCTATCGCTGGCCGGCGAATAGCTGCCACACACATCCCCGGCCTTCCTTGTCCTCACCGCATGCCGGCCCGGTCTCCCGCCAGAGAGCCGGGCCGGCGCACTTTCACAGGAGCGATCCCATGTTCCCCGACCTCATCACACCCGCATCCGACTTCGAGCACCAACTCGGAGCCTGCGTCAACGCCATGAGCCAGGAAGATGCCATCGGCCAGATCCTGGTATTCGAGCGCATGAGCGGCACGCTGCACATGCGCCATATCGCCAGCGCCGACCTGGTGGACACCGACGTGGACGACTACGAAATGGTCGTCTTCGACGGTGGCAACACAAGCGGCGACACGTGGAAACACGTGTTCTTTCCGCGTCAGCGCGAGCACTACTTCGTGTACCAAGCCTGATTCCTCCAGCCCCTTTCGAGGGGCTTTTTCTTGCCCGCAGCACAGGAAAACGGTTGTGGTGCGGTGCCGTTTCCTGCGGGCAGGCAGACCGCCCCAGGGCCATGCTTGCCCCATGTTCGTCGGCGTTGCCGGCACATGCCCAGGCAGTCGAGACCTTCGAGGCTGCAAGCGCGGGAAACCGTGCTGGTCGTTTCTTCCTACGGACCTACCGCGTCCATCCACGCCACCCACAAGGGACCTCTCCCTTGCGGGCGGGGAATCCCTTGTTTTTCCTCAAGGAGTTTCCCCATGGATCGTTCCCTCATCAAATCCATGATGCCTTCGCTGGTCGCAGGCCATGTGCCCCGCAACGTGCGGTCGTTCAAGTACCGCGTGTTCGATGATCAGCCGCTGTCCTCAACGCTGGGCTTCGCCATCGACCCCCAACCCTTCGACGGCAAGGTGGTCGCCGCGACCGACGATGCCATCGTCGTCAAGCTCAAGCCTTCCGAGTTCGCGGTGCTCGATCCCAGCCTGGTGACCACGGTTCCTGCCGAAGGCGCCAAGGTGCATGTCCAACCCTATGCCCGTCGTCGCTTCGACGGACTGCGCGCGGACACGCCGGAGGTCATCACCGAGGAGACTTCGGACGGCACGCCGTACACCATCACGAGGCACATCCTCGGCTCGGCGCCGGCCAAGCTGCCCATTCCCACGCCGCAGTGCATGGAGTTGGGCCAGCTCATCGAGCAGTTGGAGGAGATGCCGGCCCCCGATCGCTTCCGGCGCATCACCCACATGCTGGTGGATGCCGGTGCCCGCGACTTCACCTGGGTCGATCCCACGCCCTCCAAGATCATCGAGACCCCGCCGGCGATCAGCTTCACGGTCTCGACCGCGAAGTTCGAGGGCCGGGTGACGATCCTCTACGACCGCGGCGGAGACACCTACGTGGTGGAACTGCACCGTCAGAACGGTGAATCGGTCGAACTGGTCGATCGGCACGACGAGGTGTATTTCGACATGCTCGGCGAAGTGCTGGAGAGGCTCATCGACGACGGGCGCTGGCGCCAGATCGACGTGAGCATCCTCGACGCGAAAGCGGCCCGCAAGCGCCAGGCCGTCCCGGCATGACGCCCCGCAGCGAAACCGGGCGGTCCTGCGGCTGACCCGAGGCATCCGCCACGGCGTTCCAGCCGTTCCGGCCGCGTGCACTACAGGCCCTTCATCCCATCGGATGGAGGCCTTTCTCATTCTTCCACACAGGAGATTTCATCCATGTCACTGCGATTCAAAGGCGCTGACCTGCGCCCCGTGCTGACCGAAGCCATCGCCAATCAGGGGTCGTCTCAGAAAACGGAAAAAAATCGTACGCTAAGAGCCGAAGTGGGCCCTTTAGCAGCAATGCAAAGCTGCGATCAACGGGCAGGAAACATTGCCATGGTGCGCGTTGCACTCTCTCACTAGCGTCGACAGGGCCTCTTCCATCCGCGTGAGGTCCGCCATGCGTGCGCGCACATCGGCCAGCCGGTGAGCAGCCAGTTCGGCCGCCTCGCTGCAATGGGTGCCGTCCTCCAGTTTCAGGAGCTGGCCGACTTCATCCAGGCTGAATCCCAGGCGCTGGGCTGACTTCACGAACTTCACCCGCGCCACGTCCGCCTGCCCGTAGCGGCGGATGCGACCGTAGGGCCGCTCCGGCTGGGGTAGCAAGCCCTTGAGCTGATAGAAGCGGATCGTCTCCACGTTGACCCGGGCTGCCTTGGCGAAGGCCCCGATGGTCAGATTCTCTTGAGCGTTCTCCATGGCGCTTGACTCCGTAGTTGACTACGGAAGTAACGTTACAGCATCAAGCGAAGTCCCGGAAGGAGAACCTTATGTCGGAACCCAAGAACGGCTGCGGCGCACTGGCGACCGGCGGCGTCGCGGCCGTCCTCGCCTCGGCCTGCTGCCTCGGCCCCCTTGTCCTGGTCGCGCTCGGCTTCTCTGGCGCGTGGATCGGCAACCTGACCGTGCTGGAGCCGTATCGGCCGATCTTCATCGGCGCAGCGCTCATCGCGCTGTTCTTCGCCTGGCGCAGCATCTTCCGACCAGCCCATGCCTGCAAGCCCGGCGACGTTTGCGCCGTGCCCCAAGTGCGGACTGCCTACAAGGTGATCTTCTGGATCGTGGCCGCCCTGGTTCTGGTTGCCCTCGCGTTTCCCTACGTCCTGCCGCTGTTCTACTGAAAGGAGATCACCATGAAGAAACTCACCACCCTCACCACCCTCATCGCCCTGGCCGCCGCTCTAAGCGCGCCCGCCTGGGCTGCCACCAAGACCGTCACCCTGTCGGTGCCCGGCATGACCTGCGCCGCGTGCCCGATCACGGTCAAGACGGCTCTGTCCAAGGTCGCCGGCGTCGAGAAGGCCGAAGTCAGCTTCGAGAAGCGGGAGGCCGTCGTCACCTTCGACGAGGCCAAGACCAATGCCGACGCCTTGACCAAGGCCACCGCAAACGCGGGTTACCCGTCCAGCGTCAAGCAGTGAGGGCGTAATCATGGCCGAGGCGATCACCCTCCACATCGAAGGCATGACCTGCACGTCGTGCGCCGAGCACGTCCAGCAGGCTTTGACGAACGTGCCCGGCGTGCGCGCGGCCTCGGTGTCCTATCCGCAGCGGCAGGCCGAAATCGAGGCGGATGCAGGCGTGAGCGTGGCCCCGCTGGTTGCCGCAGTGGCCACGCTCGGCTATCGCGCACGGCTTACCGACACGCCGAACAAGCCTGCCGGCCTGCTAGACAAGGCGCTGGGCTGGCTCGGTGGCGAAACGAAGCATGTTGGCGGTGAACAAGCGCTGCACGTGGCTGTGATAGGCAGCGGCGGCGCGGCGATGGCGGCTGCCTTGAAGGCCGTGGAGCAAGGCGCCCGCGTCACGCTGATCGAGCGCGGCACCATCGGCGGCACCTGCGTCAATGTCGGCTGCGTGCCGTCCAAGATCATGATCCGCGCCGCGCACATCGTCCACCTGCGCCGCGAAAGCCCGTTCGATGCTGGCCTGCCGGCCGCAGCGCCCGCTGTACTGCGCGAGCGGCTGCTGGCCCAGCAACAAGGCCGCGTCGAGGAGCTGCGCCATGCCAAGTACGAAGGCATCCTGGCAAGCACTCCGGCCATCACCGTGCTGCGCGGCGAGGCCCGGTTCAGGGACACGCGCACGCTGACCGTGGCGACCGCTGACGGCGGCACGCACGAGGTGAACTTCGACCGCTGCCTGATTGCCACCGGCGCGAGCCCGGCGCTTCCGCCAATCCCGGGCCTTGCGGACACACCCCACTGGACCTCCACCGAGGCGCTGGAAAGCAGCTCGCTCCCCGAGCGGCTGGCCGTGATTGGTTCCTCCGTGGTGGCGGTCGAGTTGGCGCAAGCCTTCGCCCGGCTGGGCAGCCAGGTCACGATCCTGGCGCGCAGCACGCTGTTCTTCCGAGAAGACCCGGCCATCGGGGAAGCCGTAACAGACGCCTTCCGCGCCGAGGGCATCGAGGTGCTGGACCACACCCAGGCGAGCCACGTTGCCTATGCGGGCGGGGAATTCGTGCTCACCACCGGGCAGGGGGAAGTGCGCGCCGACAAGCTGCTGGTCGCCACCGGTCGCGCGCCGAACACGCGCAGCCTGAACCTTGAAGCGGCAGGCGTCGAAGTCAATGCGCAGGGAGCCATCGTCATCGACCGCGCCATGCGCACGAGCGCACCGCACATCTTTGCTGCCGGCGACTGCACCGACCAGCCGCAGTTCGTCTATGTGGCGGCGGCGGCCGGCACGCGCGCCGCGATCAACATGACCGGCGGCGACGCGGCGCTGGACCTGACGGCGATGCCGGCGGTGGTGTTCACCGATCCGCAGGTGGCGACCGTGGGCTACAGCGAGGCGGAAGCGCACCACGACGGCATCGAGACCGACAGCCGGCTGCTGACGCTCGACAACGTGCCGAGGGCGCTCGCCAACTTCGACACGCGCGGCTTCATCAAGCTGGTGGCGGAAGCTGGCTCAGGGCGGCTGATCGGCGTACAGGCGGTCGCGCCGGAAGCGGGCGAACTGATCCAGACGGCCGCGCTGGCGATCCGCCACCGGATGACCGTGCAGGAGCTGGCCGACCAGTTGTTCCCCTACCTGACCATGGTCGAGGGACTGAAGCTCGCGGCGCAGACCTTCAACAAGGACGTGAAGCAACTGTCCTGTTGCGCCGGATGAGGAAAAGGGAGGTGTTCGATGAACGCCTACAGCCGCGCCAACCGCCGCATCTACGCGGCCTTGTCCGATCCCCTGTCGGCCACCCACCGGCACCGCCTCGACGATCTGCTCAAGCGCCACGACAACGGCAAGACGACCTGGCTGGCCTGGCTGCGCCAGTCGCCCGTCAAGCCGAACTCGCGCCACATACTCGAACACATCGAGCGCCTCAAAGCCTGGCAGGCGCTCGACCTGCCTTCCGGCATCGAGCGGTCGGTGCACCAGAACCGCCTGCTCAAGATCGCCCGCGAAGGCGGCCAGATGACGCCCGCCGATCTGGCCAAGTTCGAGGCACAGCGCCGCTACGCGACCCTGGTGCGCTCGCCATCGAGGGCATGGCCACCGTCACCGACGAAATCATCGACCTGCACGACCGCATCCTGGGCAAGCTGTTCAACGCTGCCAAGCACAAGCATCAGCAGCAGTTCCAGGCGTCCGGCAAGGCGATCAACGCCAAGGTGCGGCTGGCCACCTCGATCAAGCAGGGCACGGTGACGGCCTCGCTGATGCTCAGGAAACTCGGCAGCTACCCGCGCCAGAACGGCCTGGCCGTGGCGCTGCGCGAGCTGGGCCGCATCGAGCGAACGCTGTTCATCCTGGACTGGCTGCAAAGCGTCGAGCTGCGCCGCCGCGTGCATGCCGGACTGAACAAGGGCGAAGCCCGCAACGCGCTAGCCCGCGCCGTGTTCTTCAACCGGCTGGGCGAAATCCGCGACCGCAGTTTCGAGCAGCAGCGCTACCGGGCCAGCGGCCTCAACCTGGTGACGGCGGCCATAGTGTTGTGGAACACGGTCTATCTGGAACGGGCCTCAAACGCCTTACGCGGTCACGGCCAGACTGTCGATGACGCCCTGTTGCAGTACCTGTCGCCGCTGGGCTGGGAGCACATCAACCTGACCGGCGATTACCTCTGGCGCAGCAGCGCCAAGATCGGCGCGGGCAAGTTCAGGCCGCTACGACCGCTGCAACCGGCTTAGCGTACGATTTTTTCCGTTTTCTGAGACGTCCCCAATCAGTGCCGCATTGTCCTGGTCAAGGATCAGGGCGTGTACTTCCTCGCCGAGCGTGGGGAGCGTCGCCCGGATGGGCGCCAGGCACTGCTCGCCTACGCCGTCGGATGCAACCCGGACACCGACCCGTTCGATGACTGGTGGCACCTCGCCGGCCGCGAGCTGGGCGGCGATGACTTCGCGGAGTATTTCGACCCGAAGGACGGCCTGTTCACGCGCCTCCAGCACTCGGCGGACGATCTCGTGCTTTCCGCCACCGCCACGCACCTGTCCTTAGCAGTGGTGCCTCCCGCCTGACGCGGCAACCGCCTCGCAGCCCCCGCATCGGGGGCCTTCTTTTGTTCGCACCGCCGCCATCGCCGCGCGTGCGCGTTTGTCTCCAGCCGCCGAGGCACGCCCCGCCGGCCACAACGCCGGCATGCCACCGGAGACAACCGCATGAACACGCCATCGACCTCGCCGAGGCTGCACCTCCTACCGGTGTCGCTGCGCACGGCCAATGCATTCGTTCTGTCGCACCATCGCCACCACCGCCCGGTCCAGGGCGCGAAGTTCGCCCTGGCCGTCACGCTGAGCGACAGCGACCTGATCCACGGCGTGGCCATTGTCGGCCGCCCGGTCGCGCGGCACCTGGACGCTGGAAGTCACGCGGCTGTGCACCGACGGCACACCCAGCGCCTGCAGCAAGCTCTACGGCGCGGCCTGGCAGGCGGCAAGGGCGCTGGGCTACATACGCCTGCTCACCTACACCATGCCCGACGAAGGTGGCGCCAGCCTGCGCGCCGCCGGCTGGCGGCTGATCGGCGCGCGCGGTGGCGGCGCCTGGAGCCGTCCCGGCCGTCCGCGCGCCGATACCCCCGAGCACCTGCGCGGCGCCAAGTGCCTGTGACAGGCGCCGGGTGGCGCGGACAAAGGGAAGCGCCCGGGTGCCGATTGATTGCTGCCGCGCGCGCGAGGCCCCGCCATGCTGGCCCCATGCCTGCTGACGTCGTCAGCGACATGCCAGGCAACCATCGGTCTTCGAGGTTGCGGCGCAGTTCCCACTGCGTGACCGAGCCAGCTCGCACCGCATCCTTCCGCGAGCGGCCACCAGCCTCTGGTGGCGGATGCTTTCGCCTTATCAACCCACCGCGGGGTCACGCACCTTCCCCGCATGCGTGGGCCGGTGTGTCTCCGCTTCATCCCAATGGAGATTCACCATGAACACCACGTCCAACGAGAAATCGTATTTCGACCTCCACACCTCGGGCATCGGCTACATCCAGCGTGTCCGTGAAGTGCCCGTCCGGGGCGGCCGCCGTGCGCAGCCTTTCCTGGCATGCACCATCGCCGCGCTGGTCGGCCCCGCCCGGGACCCCAGCTACCGCTACTTCGACGTCAAGGTCTCGGGTGCCGAGGCCAAGAAGCTCGTTCAGCGCTACATCGGCGTTGACGATCCCAAGCAGCGCCCGCTGGTGCGCTTTCGCCTCGGTGACCTGTGGGGCGATGTGTACATCCGCGACAAGGGTGAGCAGAAGGGTCAGGCCGCCGCGTCCCTCAAGGCGCGACTGCTCAAGGCCGAACTGATCGACCGGGCCGAACTGGCTTCGATCGAGCAGCACGAGTTGATCACCCGCGGCATCGGCTATCTCAATCGTGTGAAGGACGTCACCCCAAAAGCTGGCGACTCGTTCCTCTCTTGCACCGTCGCGGCACTGGCCGGGCCTGTCGATGAACCGGAGTATCGGTACTTCGACACCATCGTCGCCACCCCGGAAGCCGAGCACCTGGTTCGCCGGTGCGTTCAGGCCGTCGAGGGTGACCGCAAGGTGCTGATCGCCTTCCGTCTGAACGACATGAAGATCGATCCGTACATCCGCACCAAGGGTGAGCACGCCGGGGAACCGGCCGCCAGCCTGGAATCGACGCTGGTCCACATCGGTCTCATCAAGATCGACGGCACCCAGGTCTATCCGACGAGCCAGGCGCAAGCCGAGGCGCCGCCGGCCGAAGACGCATCCGCGTCCGAAGCCGACGATGCCATCGACACGGCCACCGAGCCCGCCGAGCGCGAGCCCGAGGCGCAAGTCCAGGAGCAGGAGCCGGCATTGGCTGCTTCGTTCTGATCCGGCACGGCCTCTCACGGGGCCTTGTCGCTTTTCCTCCCCACGTACGCCGCGTCCCCAGGACGCGTGCTTGCGCATTTCATCCCCCGAGTTCCGCGTGGTCTCACGGCCACGCGGTTGTCGAATTTCTCAAAGGAGATCAGCCATGTCTCTGGTATCCCGCTTTGCTCCGCAATCCCCGATCCTGCGCTCTGATCGCCCACTCTCGGACGACCGCATTCGTGCCGTCGTTCCGTCGATCTTCGCCGACGCTCCACATGGGAGCCGGTCCGATCGGTATGCCTACATACCGACCTCGACCGTGCTGACCAAGCTGCGCCAGGAGGGCTTCGAGCCCTTCATGGTGTGTCAGACGCGCGTGCGCAACGAAGACCGGCGCGAGTACACGAAGCACCTCATCCGACTTCGCCATGCAAGCCAGATCAACGGCGACGAGGCGAACGAGATCATCCTGCTCAACAGCCATGACGGCACGAGCAGCTATCAGATGCTCGCCGGCATGTTCCGGTTCGTCTGCCACAACGGCCTGGTTTGCGGTGACACCACCGCAGACATCCGCGTTCCCCACAAGGGCGACGTGGCCAGCCAGGTGATCGAAGGTGCCTACGGAGTCCTCGAAGGTTTCGAGCGCGTGCATAACGCGCGCGATGCGATGCGCACCATCACCCTCGATGAGGGCGAAGCGGAGGTCTTTGCGAACTCTGCGCTCGCACTCAAGTACGACGATCCGGCCAAGTCCACGCCTGTCACCGAGAGCCAACTGCTGGCACCCCGGCGATGGGACGACCGCAAGAACGACCTGTGGGCCGTCTTCAACCGCGTCCAGGAGAACCTAGTCAAAGGGGGCCTGAACGGACGCACGGCCAACGGCCGCAATCAGCGCACCCGTCCGGTGCAAGGCATCGACCAGAACCTGCGCCTGAACCGGGCGTTGTGGCTGCTGGCCGAAGGCATGCGCCAGCTCAAGGCGTGATGCCACGCGGACCTCGCCCACCTCGGGCGAGGCCATTTCCTCTCATCCACCGGGTGCCGTCGGCGGCCCGTCATTCATCATCAGGAGAACCATCATGGCAACCCCATCGGCTTCCGAGAAATCGGTTGCGCCCATCGTCGTCCCCGGCCAGCTCACGCTGCGTACCATCCGCGGCAAGAACGGCCCGTTCACGGTTGGCCGCCTCGCGACGCACCTCGGTACTTTCGAGGTCAAAGACCCGGAGCTGGAGCAGTACCCCGAAGGCAAGTACGACGGGGAATTCATCATCAGGTACATCTTCCCGAAGTCCTATCCGGTCGGCGGCGGCATGCGGTTCGAGATCCGTGCCAGCCTCGACGGCATGACGCTCAACGGCATCGACAAACTCAGCCGCGACGAAGCCCGCAGCTTCGCCACCCAGGACGTCGATCCGCTCGATGAAGAGCAAGGGGCGCAGCCTGCGGCAACGCCGGCCAAGCCCACCAAAGCGTCCAGGCCCGCCAAGCCCGCACCCGTGCAGGCGTCCGCGGACCCGCTGGTCGATACCACGCCCTTCGGCGTGGATGCGCCACCGCCTGCTACGGCCGCTGCCCCCGGCAGCACCGAAGACGGTGACGCCGCGCTCTTCGGCCTGCTGTGGCCGCTGGGCGAGTCCGTGAAACTGGATTCGACCATCGACCGCCGCACCCTGCGCGCGCAGATCGCCCGCCTGGGCGAGCTGGGCTACGCGCTGGACTTCAAGACGCAGGAGTGGAGCCGCCAGGCCGAACCAAAACCTGCGTGATCGCAGACGCCGCATGCGCGGTGTTCTTCATCCACCCGCCGGGGTTCCTTTCCCATGCGGGGGAGGCCCTGGCCATTTTCTGGAGGTCTCCATCATGTCCACCATCGCTTGCGATACCCCGCGTTCAACGCTGGATGAACCCGCGTGGCGGGACCTTTGCAAAGCGGCCGCCGCACACGCCCAGCGCGGTTGCGGCTTGTCCTACGACCACTACGTGACGCTCTTCAGTTCGGCGATCGACGCACAGGCCAATCGTTTGCCGGATGAGCAACGTGCTCAGGCTCTCGAAATCGCGGCCCAGGAATGGGACTACGCAACACCTGCCGAACGGCAGGAAACCCAGGACTGGAATGCGGAGCATGGCTATTGCTCGCACGGGATCGAGTTCGGCTACTGCCCGGCCGGTTGTGATCGAGACGATGACGACTGGGATTGAGGGCGACGCATAGGTTCCTTCGCCGCAGATGCGGCATTCCATCACCCGCTGGGGGTTCTTCCCCACGGGGAGGCCTTCAGCTCAACTTTTCGAGGAGGCCTCTCATGGGCTGGTATTTCTCAAACCAATCGCGGTCCGAACTGATCGCGGAACTGATCGCACCGCAAGAGACCGAGCGCGCCAGCGTCAAGGTCATCGCTCACACCCTGCGCGGCAACGTGCTGTGGTCCGTCGCCGAAGTGACCGCCAAGGTCGAAGGCGTGCATCGTGATCTCGCACCGGGCCAGTCCCTGCGCTACATCCGCTGCGATCTGCTTGAACGAAGCGGCGGCCAGTGGGGCTACAAGTCCTTGGACGAGTCCATGCACCCGTACTACTACACGTGCCCGCTGTCCTATCTGGACCTCGCACCGGAGCAGTCCGCCGACTGGCGTGCAGGCGTTCGCGCCTACCACGCCCGGCGGCGCACACCCACGGCATCCGCGGCATCCGCCGCGGCGTCGATGGCCTGAGCCAGGAGGAACCGACATGGACCCGATCCTGGCAACGCTTCCGCCCTCGTTGCTGGCACTCGTTGAAGGGAGTTTGTCCAACGACGAAGTGTCCTCCGACGAGGAAATGCTGG
Source organism: Pseudomonas sp. NBRC 111131 (assembly GCF_001320525.1). NCBI lineage: Bacteria > Pseudomonadati > Pseudomonadota > Gammaproteobacteria > Pseudomonadales > Pseudomonadaceae > Pseudomonas > Pseudomonas sp. NBRC 111131. Next base: position 119,192 of record NZ_BCBH01000009.1, read on the forward strand.
CGTACTTCATCGACAACGGCCTCACCGAGGACCAGGCACGGCAGGCACTGACCTACCGCGACCAGTACCTCAACAACATCTACCTGGAAGGCTTCACGCCGATCACTTCGGCGGACGAGCCGCTTCACTTCAACCCGCACACCCGGCAGTTCGAGCCGGACTGAGCGGTTTTCTTCCACCCCCTGGGGCAGTACTTGCCCCAGCGGGCGGTGCTGTTCCCGTTCATCCGAGGACACCACCATGCCCGCAAACACTTCTTCCACGCTGTACCGCATCGACGAATGCTCCGACGTGATGGCCGATGCTTGCGTCGGCGATGACCAGGGCAATCTGATCTTCCTGTCGATCTGGGCGCGCGACACCGCCGTCCAGCAGTTCCTCGCTCGTCTGACCCTCGGGCGCGACGAACAGGGCCTGGACCAGTTCCACGTCATCACCGACCAGGGCGGCAGCGTCCCGGTGTTCGTCAGCAACGTCGATCGTCTGGAAAAGCGCATGACCCGCGCCTACCGGCGAACGCTGTTCGGTTCGCTGTCCAACGTGTGGCTGTTCGACCGCCGCTGCGTCAAGCCCGACAAGGCCAACGCCAGCGCACTGGCATTGCTGCCCAAGGGCAGCGCCCACCGGCTTGACCGCCTGTGGATGCTGGTGCGGGACACCTGCCCACTGCCGCTGCTCGACCACTGGCGCGAAACCGTGCTGGAGCTGCTACAGACCCGCGAGATGCTGGCCCGTCTTCCGTTCGCCCTCGGGTCGCTGGAAGGCCATCGGCTCGCCATCGACGTGCCGGCGCTGACCCTGGCGCTGGGCTCCCTGATCCGCAGTGACGTGCTCACCGCCTATCCGTATCCGGCCAAGATTTGGACGCCGGAAGCGGTAGCGGCTTGACCCGCCCGCGAGAGCACGCCAAGGCGTGCTTTCGCACTTCATCCCCGCCAACCAGGAGACTTCCATGGCCCTCATGTTCCCGCGGCTCGCCCGCAATTTCTCCAAGAACGGGTACTACCCGACCGACGAACCCACGCTCGAAAGAGCCCTCAACGCACTGATGCCCAGCGATGGCCCGATGTGCATCCTCGATCCCTGCGCCGGCGAAGGCGTGGCGATCGCCGAAGCCGCTCATGCTCTCGGGCGCGAGCAAGCCAAGGCGTTCGCCGTCGAGTTCGACGCGGAGCGGGCACGCCATGCCCGCGGCCTGGTCGATCATTGCCTGCACGCGGACCTGATGGACACGATGATCTCAAAGCAGTCGTTCGGGCTGCTCTGGCTCAACCCACCGTATGGCGATCTGTCCAAGGACGTCAACGGCAACATCGGCTATCAGGGCCAGGGCCGTGCCCGCTTCGAGAAGCTCTTCTATCAGCGCAGCCTCTCGCTATTGCAGTATGGCGGCGTGCTGGTCTTCATCGTCCCTGGCTACGTGCTCGACGCCGAGCTGGTCGGCTGGCTGACACGCCACTACACGGACCTACGCATCTACCGAGCGGTGGAAACGCAGTTCAAGCAGGTGGTGATCTTCGGCCGCAGGGTGCGCCAGCGCGAGCTGGCACCCGATGGTCTCAAGGCCGTGCGCAATCTGCTGCTGCAGATCGGGCTTGGTGAAGTCGAAGCCGAGGAACTGCCGAGCGAATGGCCGTTCCTGCCGTACATCGTCCCCGCCAGTCCGGCCGAGCCGGAGCATTTCTTCCGCGTGACGATGGAGCCAGAGCAGTTCGCCGATGAAGTCGGCCGGCTGCAAGGCCTCTGGCCGTCGCAGGACACGCACCTGGGGGCCGCGCAGCAGTCGCTGCGTCCACCGGCGCGTGCCTTGTCCCACTGGCATCTCGCCCTGGCTCTGGCCGCGGGCGCGATCTCGGGGGTTGTGCGCTCCAAGACCGGGCGCGTGCTCGTCGTCAAAGGTGACACCCACAAGGACAAGACGCTCCAGCGGGAATTCACCGAACGCGAAGACGGCTCCATCGCCGAGACCCGCATCCTCACCGACAAGTTCGTGCCCGTCATCCGCGCGTGGGACATGACGCCCGGCTCCGCCACGCGGGGCGAGGTGTTGACCATCCGCTGATCGCTTCTCTACCGCTGACGGTCACCGTCGGCTTCCTCCACCCACCGGGGTCCAGTCGCCCCGAGGGGGCGCCGTGGCCCCTTCATCTTCAAGGAGCCTTTCCATGGCAGCCCAAGCACTTCCCATCGGCCAAGCATCGAGCCGGCGCTTCTTCCCTGGCGAGACCGTCGTGACCTGTGGCGTTGACGCCCTGGTCCAGCAGGGCCGGCTCAACCCGGTGCCGTATCTGCACCGCCACCTCAATGGCGACTGGGGCGACCTCGACGACTACGACAAGCGGCAGAACGATGCCGCGCTGGAGTCCGGCGAGGACCGCCTTTTCTCTTCCTACCAGGTCGCACCCGGCCTGCAGCTTTGGATTATCACCGAATGGGATCGCAGCGTGACCACGCTGCTACTGCCCAGCGAGTACTGATCTCTCCCAGACGACGGCCGCCTGCCGTCTCTTCATCCCACCACGGGGCATGCCATCGCCCCGCGGGGGTGGTGCATGCCCCATTTTCTTTGGAGCATCACCATGTCCCTCGATCTCGAAACCACTGCCGCTGAAGCCGCGCCCGTACAGGGCGAACTGCTCGATGCGGAATCTTCCCCTCTGACCCTGAGCCTTCAGGATTTCGTCGGCGAGTTCGGCGACGAACTGCTCGACGCCCTCAACAGCGCGAACCCGCCGGTCTATAACGGCCAGCCGCAGGCGCACCGGCAACTCGTCGTCGCCAGCCTCAAGCGCAAGCTGTTTCCGGCCCAGGCCGAAGTCGTCCACGCCGCCGCCGAGCTGCTGATCGACCGTGGCGAACGCGCCGCGATCGTCAATGGCGAAATGGGCTGCGGCAAGACGACCGTCGGCATCGCCACGGCCGCCGTGCTCAACGCCGAAGGCTATCGCCGCACCCTGGTTCTTTCGCCGCCGCACCTTGTTTACAAGTGGCGGCGCGAGATCCAGGAGACGGTGGCAGGCGCCAAGGTGTGGGTGCTCAACGGGCCGGACACGCTCATCAAGCTCATCAAGCTGCGCGAGCAGTTGAATGTCCAGCCCACGGGCCAGGAGTTCTTCGTCTTGGGCCGGGTCAGGATGCGGATGGGGTTCCACTGGAAGCCCGTCTTCACCCAGCGGCGCACCCGTCACGGCAACGTGGCGGCGTGCCCGGACTGCGGCACGGTCATCACCGACCTCGACGGCGAGCCGGTCAATCCGGTCGCGCTCCAAGCCGAGGAATACCGCAGGAAGTGCAGCCATTGCGCCGCCCCCCTGTGGACGCTGATCCGCCCGCGCAGCCTGTCCGGCAGCGACCAGTCCTCGGCCGTGCTGAAAGCCCTCAAGCGCATCCCGACGATCGGGGAAGTCACCGCGCAGAAGCTGATGCAGAAGTTCGGCGAAGGCTTCCTCGCGTCGATGCTGGGCGACAACATCCATGAGTTCATCAACCTCATGGACGGCAACGGCGAACTGGTCTTCTCTGACCGCCAGGCGCATCGCATGGAAAGAGCGATGGCGAACATGGAGTTCGGCTTCGGCGAAGGCGGCTACCAGCCGTCCGAGTTCATCAAGCGCTACCTGCCTCAAGGCACGTTCGACCTGTGCATCGCGGACGAGGCCCACGAGTACAAGAACGGTGGCAGTGCCCAGGGCCAGGCCATGGGCGTGCTGGCGGCGAAGGCTCGCAAGACCTTGCTGCTGACAGGCACGCTGATGGGCGGCTACGGGGACGACCTGTTCTACCTGCTGTTCCGAGCCCTGCCTGGGCGGATGATCGAAGACGGCTACCGCCCGACCACGAGCGGCAGCATGACCTCGGCGGCCATGGCGTTCATGAGGGACCACGGGGTCCTCAAGGACATCTACTCCGAAAGCACCGGCACGGCGCACAAGACGGCCAGGGGCACCAAGGTATCGGTGCGCACGGTCAAGGCTCCCGGCTTCGGGCCGAAAGGGGTCTTGCGGTGCATCCTGCCGTTCACGATCTTCCTCAAGCTCAAGGACATCGGCGGCAACGTCCTGCCGCCGTATGACGAGGAGTTCCGTGAAGTCGCAATGGACACGGCGCAAGCCGCGGCCTACCGCGACCTGGCGGGTCGGCTGACCGCGGAGCTGAAACAGGCTCTGGCGCGACGCGATACGACGCTGCTGGGTGTGGTGCTCAACGTGCTGCTGGCCTGGCCGGACTGCTGCTTCCGGTCGGAAACCGTGGTGCATCCGCGCACGCGCAACACCTTGGCGTTCGTCCCGGCTCAGTTCAACGAGTTTGAGGTGACGCCGAAAGAGCGCGAGCTGATCGACATCTGCAAAGAAGAGAAGGCGCAGGGCCGCAAGGTCCTGGCCTACACGGTCTATACCGGCACGCGCGACACCACGTCGCGCTTGAAGGTGCTGCTGGAGCAGGAAGGTTTTCGGGTGGCGGTGCTGCGCGCAAGCGTGGACGCCAGCCGCCGCGAGGACTGGATCGCCGAGCAACTGGACCGTGGCATCGACGTGCTCATCACCAACCCCGAGCTGGTCAAGACGGGCTTGGACCTGTTGGACTTCCCGACGATCGTTTTCATGCAGTCGGGCTACAACGTGTACTCGCTCCAGCAGGCGGCACGCCGCTCCTGGCGCATCGGACAGAAACAGCCGGTGCGCGTGATCTACCTCGGCTACGCCGGTTCCTCGCAGATGACCTGCCTGGAGCTGATGGCCAAGAAGATCATGGTCTCGCAGTCCACCTCGGGCGACGTGCCCGAATCGGGCCTGGATGTGCTCAACCAGGACGGTGATTCCGTCGAGGTCGCGCTGGCCCGGCAACTGGTCGCCGCCTGATCCCCACGCCAACGCCGGCCTCGCGCCGCCGGCTTTCCATTGTTCCCACCTTGCAGCCACGCCCACGGTCTCCGTGGACGTGGCTGCGCATTTTTCATTCCAAGGAGATTTCCATGAACACCCATACCCAATCCACGCCCGAAAACGTGAAGGCCCGCCTGACGCTGGACGTGACCTGTTTGCTCAACGGCGAGGCCGCGTCGGAAATACTGGCACGGCTGCAACGCATGTGGGTCCGCGCCATCGGCGAGAGGTTGCTAATCGATGAGACCGCCGCGAAGGTGGATGTTTGGTCGATCGAGGTGACCGAGTTGCCCTCGGCGACTAACAGCGATGCGCTCGAAGCCGAGATCGCCGCCTTCATGCAGCAACGCATCGGGGACGGCAACCTCTGTGCAGAGGACATTCCCTTGCGCCTGGCGAGCTATGGCCTGATGGCCCCCGAGGATTTCATCGACGAAATGCGCGAGCGCATGGGCATGGAAGACGACGCCCCCACGGGCCGAGCCGTCATCCCCTCGACCGAACCTGCCGACGGCGGTGAGATCGAGATGCAAGTCGCGGTCGTCTGCATCGGTGCCTCCGGTAGCCCCAACGTGCCGGTCTTCAAGGTCAGGATCACCCAGGAGGAATACGACCTGGGTATCCACTACGACAAGGCCAGGGACCTGGCCGAAGAGGCCCGGTACGAAGGGCCGTTCATCTGCTTCGACGCCGCCGAATATGGCCCCATCCTGTCGGCCGCCCGCGAACTTGGCCTCGTTCCGCAGGTCGTCGTGGTCGATATGACCGACGGCCAGATCCACTCCATCCGCTGCGACAGCGGCGAGATCAAGGTCATCTGCTACGACACCAGCGACACTGACGAGTATTCGGCGGCGGTGGCGAACCGGCCGCTCGGCGAGAACGGGCAGTTCGTGCGCTGCTGGTCGCACACCCAACTGGCACGGGTCGATCCCGGCCTGAAGCTGGCTCGGGATTGATCGGGCGAAGCCCGATGCGTTTTCACAGGCCCCTTCGGGGGCCTTTTCCTTTGGAGGGAGGCTGCCGGGAAATCGGGCGCTGCCTGGTTCGCATTGTTTGCTGCCGCTCGTGGCCCGAGCGGCGATGGTGAGGGCTCGATGTTTCAGGACGACGCGCCATGTGCCCCTCTCCACCTTGGTTTCACCATCCCGAACGCCGTCTGCTGGCGGGTTTTCTCGGCCTGCTTTGGTCGGTGCTGGCTGGCGGCTGCGCGACGACGAGCGCGCCGGTCGCGCCCGACACCATCGAGGAAGTCTCGGCCGCACCCGTACCCGAGGCGCCCGAATACATCCCCGTTGTGCGCTACGGCCGCTACACCCTCGTGGAACTGGCACCGACAGCAGCGCAGCGCGACCTGCTGTTGCAGACCATCGACGTGTCGATGCCCGAGGATGCACGCGCTACGGTCGGCGACGGGCTACGGCATGTGCTCAAGCGCAGCGGTTACGGCTTGTGCCAGACGACGCACGCGGTGATCGAGCTGTACGCACTGCCGCTGCCGGCGGCCCACCTGCACCTCGGCCCCATGACCCTGCGGGATGCGCTGCTCACCCTGGCTGGTTCGGCCTGGGAACTGCACGCGGATGACCGCGCGCGGCAAATCTGCTTCGAGCGGCCCGGCGACAGCATGACCGCCGACAACGTACCCGCGCCGCCTGCCACCGAGGCGGTGCAGACGTTCCCGCTGGCGCCCGCGGCATCGGGAGGCCAGCCATGAACGCCCCGCAGCCCGCCCATCGTTCAACGGCCGCCGTGGTGGTGCAGAGCCTGATGTGGCTCTGGCTGATCGGCCTCAGTGTCCTCGTTGCCCTCGGCTACCAGACGATGAACGACCAGGCCGACCAGGAGCGCCTCGATTCCCGCCTGCAACGCCTCGAAGCGCAGGCAACAGGCCTGGCCGAGACCGTCGAGGCCATCCAGCAGCGTCCAGCCGTCGCCACGGCGGCAGACCTCAAAGACACCCGCCAAATCCTGGAAGCACGCGCGGCCCAGGTCGAGAAATCGCTGAGCGCCTATGCCTCCGCCGACGACCTTCAGGCACTGCGCGCCGAAGTCGAGCAAATCAAGGCGCGGCAGACCGCTGCGCGCGCCGCTGCACCCGCCCAGCCGCGCACCAGGAACAAGCCCACCGCCAAGCCCGAACCGACGCCGCTCCCGTTCCGCATCGTCGGTGCCGAACTGCGTGCCGGCGAGCGCAGCGTGTCCGTCGCGCCGAGCAATGGCGACTTCACGCCCGACCAGCTTCAGGTGCTGCTACCCGGCGATGCGGTCGGCCCGTGGCGCTTGCAGGCCGTCGAGGGCAGCACTGCGGTGTTCCAGGCCGGCGACCAGACCCGCCACGTGGCGATCCCCTGAACGGAGCACACCACATGAAGCCGTCGATCATCCTTTCCGCGCTTCTGCTGGCGTCCACCCAGTTGCCCGCGTGGGCGCAGCAATCCGCCACGGCTCCCGCCCGCAATGCGCAGAGTCAGGAACGCCCGCTGGTCGCCCGCATTCTGGACGACCGGGTGGCGAGCGACTGGGGCCTTCAACCTCAGGAGTGGGCGCGCTATCGCGAACTGATGGACGGTCCACTGGGCATCTATTCGCCCAACCTGGACCCGCTGTCGGCCCTGGGCATCGAGGCGCGTACCGAAGAGGAACGGCGACGCTACGCCGAGCTGCAGGTGCAGGTCGAAGCGCGCCGCGTGGAGAAACTGCTCGCTTATCAGCGGGCCTATGACGAGGCCTGGCAGCGCCTGAACCCCGGGATGCAGCGGGTGAACCTGCCGGACGACAAGCCGGTCGCCGGGGCCACGCGCGGCTCCGGCCGCACGGCAGTGTTCGTGAAAGATAACTGCGTGGCCTGCGGCCAGCTCGTGCAGCGCCTGCAATCCTCGGGCGCCGAATTCGACCTGTACATGGTCGGCAGCCGCCAGGACGACGCGCGCATCCGCGATTGGGCCAAGCGCGCGAACGTCGATCCGGCGCGCGTGCGCAGCGGCAGCATCACGCTCAACCACGACGGCGGCCGCTGGTTGACCTTGGGGGTACCCGGCGACCTGCCGGCGGTCGTGCGCGAGGTGAACGGCCAATGGCAGCGCCAGCCATAGCCGCCCCCCTGCGCACACTGGTGCTCGCCGCTGGCCTATGCGCCTGCGTCGCCCAAGCCCAGGAGGTTCCGCCACCGGCCTACCAGCTCGCCGCGCAGCGCGCAGGCATCCCCTCGACGGTGCTCTACGCCGTGGCCTTGCAGGAGAGTGGCATCCGCCGTAACGGACGCATCGTCCCGTGGCCGTGGTCCCTCAACGTCGCCGGCCAATCACGCCGCTATGCGACCCGCGCCGATGCCTGCGCGGGTTTGCAGCAGGCGATGCGCTCCACGCCGCACACGCGCATCGACGCGGGCCTGGGCCAGATCAACCTCGGCTACCACCAGCAGCGCTACGCCAGCGCCTGCGACCTGCTCGACCCGTACCGGAATCTCGCCATCGCTGCCGAGATCCTGCGCGAGCAACACGCCCCCGGCGAGGACTGGTTGCTGGCGATGGGCCGCTACCACCGCCCCGCGGGTGGCGAGCCCGCCGCCCGCTACCGGCGCAGCGTGTCGCGCCACCTCGCCCGGGTGCAGGGCGCACGCCCAACCGCCGCGGTTCTCGCCGCACGCAAGGAGACATCCCCATGACGACATCCCATCTGGCCTTGCGTGGCCTGCTCGTACTGCTGGCGGGTCTGCCGCTGGCCTCGCTTGCCGGCGAGCCGCTGATCGTGGTCGAAGACCGCGGCGGCGCGTCGGCGCTGCCGTACTACGAAGCCCTGAACCTCCAGCCGCGCACCAACGCACCGGCCCGGCCGCCGATCCCGACGCCCCAGGTTCCCGCCACGCCGGCGGACGAGGCCGCGATGCTGCCGGTGCGCAGCGCCAAGCTCACCCCCGGCACCGTCCCGCGGCGTGTCATCGAGGCTCCGGGTCTGCGGCCTTTCGTTGTCGTCGGCGACGACGAGGCATCTCGGGCCTGGCTGCGCAGCCAGGCAGCCGCGCTGCGCGAGCGCGGCGCGGTCGGTCTGGTGGTCAACGTCGAGACCGTGCAGGGCCTGGCGCGGCTGCGCACCCTGGTGCCCGGCGTACCCCTCGCGCCCATGTCCGGCGACGACCTGGCCGAGCGCCTGGGCCTGCGGCACTACCCGGTGCTGATCACAGCCACCGGCATCGAGCAATGAAGCCATGTCGGGGAAACAGCCGGTCGAGGTACTGCTTCGCCCAGCGGTGGAGCTATACACCGTTGCCGCATGCGCGGGCGCCGCGTTTCTGTCCCTGGTGGCCCCATGGTCGCTCGCGCTGAGCCCGTCCATGGGCGTCGGCAGCGCGCTGGCGTTCGGCGCCTACGGTGCCATCCGCTACCGCGATGCCCGCGTCATCCTGCGCTACCGGCGCAACATCCGCCGCCTGCCGCGCTACGTGATGACCAGCAAGGACGTGCCGGTCAGCCAGCAGCGGCTGTTCGTGGGGCGCGGGTTCCTGTGGGAGCAGAAGCACACCCATAGGCTCATGCAAACGTACCGGCCGGAGTTCCGCCGCTACGTCGAGCCCACACCAGCCTACCGGCTGGCGCGACGGCTGGAAGAACGGCTGGAGTACGCGCCGTTCCCGCTGTCCCGGCTGTCGAAACTCACCGGCTGGGACGTACCTTTCAACCCGGTGCGGCCGTTGCCGCCTGTGGGCGGCCTGCCGCGCCTGCACGGCATCGAACCCGAGGAGATGGACGTCAGCCTGCCGCTGGGCGAGCGCGTCGGCCACTCGCTGGTGCTGGGCACGACGCGCGTCGGCAAGACCCGGCTGGCCGAACTATTCGTGACCCAGGACATCCGGCGCGTGAACGCCGCGGGCGAGCACGAGGTGGTGATCGTCATTGACCCCAAGGGCGATGCCGATCTCCTGAAGCGGATGTACGTCGAGGCTAAGCGCGCCGGCCGCGAAGGCGAGTTCTACGTCTTCCACCTGGGATGGCCGGACATCTCCGCGCGCTACAACGCCGTGGGGCGATTCGGGCGTATATCGGAAGTCGCCACCCGCGTTGCGGGGCAGCTTTCCGGTGAAGGCAACTCGGCCGCCTTCCGAGAGTTTGCGTGGCGGTTCGTCAACATCATTGCCCGCGCCCTGGTGGAGCTGGGACAGCGGCCCGACTACATGCTGATCCAACGGCACGTCATCAACATCGACGCGCTGTTCATCGAGTACGCCCAGCATTACTTCGCCAAGACCGAGCCCAGGGCCTGGGAGGTGATCGTCCAGATCGAGGCCAAGCTCAACGAGAAGAACATCCCGCGCAACATGATCGGGCGCGAGAAGCGCGTGGTGGCGCTGGAGCAGTACCTCTCGCAGGCGCGCAACTACGACCCGGTGCTGGATGGCCTGCGCTCGGCGGTTCGCTACGACAAGACGTACTTCGACAAGATCGTCGCATCGCTGCTGCCGCTGCTGGAGAAGCTCACTAGCGGCAAGATCGCGCAGCTCCTGGCCCCGAACTACTCCGACCTGGCCGACCCGCGCCCGATCTTCGACTGGATGCAGATCATCCGTAAGAGGGCCATCGTCTATGTGGGCCTGGATGCGCTCTCCGACGCCGAGGTCGCCACCGCGGTCGGCAACTCGATGTTCAGCGATCTCGTGTCGGTCGCCGGGCATATCTACAAGCATGGGATCGACGATGGCCTGCCGGGCGCATCGGCCGGTGCGCGCGTGCCGATCAACGTCCATGCCGACGAGTTCAACGAATTGATGGGCGACGAGTTCATCCCGCTGATCAACAAGGGCGGCGGTGCCGGCCTGCAAGTCACTGCGTACACGCAGACCCTGTCGGACATCGAGGCCCGCATCGGCAACCGCGCGAAGGCAGGCCAGGTGATCGGGAATTTCAACAACCTGTTCATGCTGCGCGTGCGCGAGACCGCGACCGCCGAACTGCTGACCCGGCAATTGCCGAAGGTCGAGGTCTATACGACCACCATCGTCAGCGGCGCGACCGACAGCTCGGACATTCGCGGGGCGACGGATTTCACGTCGAACACTCAGGACCGCATCAGCATGTCCAGCGTGCCGATGATCGAGCCGTCGCACGTCGTCGGCCTGCCGAAAGGCCAGTGCTTCGCGTTGCTGCAGGGCGGCCAGCTTTGGAAAGTGCGCATGCCGCTGCCGGCGCCGGACCCGGACGAAGTGATGCCGGCAGACTTGCAGCAACTGGCCGGGTACATGCGCCAGAGCTACAGCGAAGCGACGCAGTGGTGGGAGTTCACCAGTTCCCCCGCCTTGCAGGACACGGGCCTGCCCGACGACCTGCTGGATGACGCCGCTGCGGCCGAACCTCCCGCGGTGGCCATTGCCACCGACGAGGACACCGGCAACAAGGCCTCGCCATGAAGGACGCCGCCTCGACTGCACAACGGGAGCAGAACCAGCGCCAGGGCCTGATCGTCGGCACCATCACCTTGCCGTTCCGGCTGCTCGGGGTGCTGATCGGCTCGCTGCTGTTCTCGATCGTCGTGGAGTGCGTCGGCATGCACCTGTTCTGGAAGGACCAGGGCTGGCGGCACTCGCAGCAGATGTTGCAGTACGAACTGGGGCACCTGTCCAGCCACTTCACGCGCAGCGTCGTCGTGCAGGAGCCGGGGCGCACCGCGCACGAACTGGTGGATACCGGCTACGAATGGGTATTCGTTCGCTCCGGGCTGCTGGAGCGCATGAGCCAGACCGCCGAGCGCGCCCGCGCGCCGAGCCACGGGAGGATCCAGGACGGGGGGCGCAACTTTCGCTACTACATCAGCCAGGTCTATGTCTGGACCGAGAACTACCTGATTGCCGCGGCCTTCACCACCCTCACGTTTCTGGTGCGCCTGCTGGTTCTGGTGCTCACGTTGCCGCTGATCTGCACCGCGGCGTTCGTCGGCCTGATCGACGGTCTTGTGCGGCGGGACGTGCGCCGGTTCGGCGCAGGCCGGGAATCCGGCTTCATCTACCACCGCGCGAAGGCGAGCCTGATGCCGCTGGCCGTGCTGCCGTGGGTCACGTACCTGGCCTTGCCGATCTCTGTGCATCCACTGCTGATCCTGCTGCCCAGCGCAGCCTTGCTGGGACTGGCCGTGAGCCTGACTGCGGGCAGCTTCAAAAAATACTTGTGATGACAGAGAAACCAGATCATTAGGCAACTCATTCAGTATTTCTTATTTATTGAATTTGCTGACCAAGGATTTTCTCGCGATACATATTGGCCAAATGGCGCGCCCTCATGCTCCACTGCTCTGTAATCTTTGGGAAATCTGTTGCGCCGCGCCCATCCATTCCTTGCAATGTAACGTAGCCCTGCCCATCCTGTCCGCGTACAAAAGCTATGTAGTTATATATTGAATCTCGAAATTCAGTGAGAGCATAAAAGAAGGCATCGCCAGCCGGAAGCGCACGAGATAAGTCAATGCGACCTTGGGCATATAAAAAATCATTGACACCCTTCATTCCCCATCCTACCCGATCCAACTCAATGTAAAGATTGTCCACGGCGTCATAATGCACAGATGGAATGTAACCACATGAAAAGTCCCATGTTTCGAGCCAGTCGAGAAAGTCAGACCTGAAATATGAAGGAACAATATTTTGAAGTGTGGCTATGGAATCCGCCATCTGCTGAGGCGTTAATGCGCTCCTGGCAACTTGAAATGCTGATGGGAAAATTCTCTTACAGACATCTTGTGGGATAAAACTAATATCAGAAATTTCACCCCAATAGACCACGTGAACCGGAAAAATCGATCCATCCAGCCTTTTGTGTTGAGTGCCATGGAACTGATGATGATTTATGCTGGTATGGCGATTTGCCGTTGTGAAAATCACATAACAACCAATCGGCTCAGGGAAGGAATCGGTCTTACTCAACTCAGCCGTAACGTCTGTAGAGTTTAGTTGATTAACAAATTTTGCCTGCCCAAACACTGAGTAGCCGCCAACGGCAGGAAAAATGTCAATGCCATGCTGCCTTTGCCCATTTCCGCCGTATCTTCTGAATTGCACGTCATACCTCATATTCCGCGCGACCCAGTCCCTCATGAGGTAGCAGCAAATTTCCTCAAAATCTTGATCAGTTCTAAAGGTCAGTCCTTGCATTTTTATCCTGGATCTTTGTAAGAGCGTTGATATTTTGCCACGCGGCCGGTGGAAATTCCCTTCTTGAATTCTGGCCTGACGACCACTCCCTGAGCGAACTGGACGCACGCTGCCAATCAAACCGATCAGCGCAGTTTCCTATTGTTTGCTGCCTGCAGTCACCCTGAACTCCACCATCGCACTATTCTGATCACACAGGAATGGCGCGATGTTGGCTCCGATCTGGCAGCGCGCCGCGCATCGCGGCGTGCCCATTTTTCTCGTGACGGCCCTGCTGCTGGGTCAGTCCCCGATGGCGTTGGCCGAGTCCCCCGCACAGCGCCAGGAGCTGGTCGCCGCGCTGCGCCAACTCGACGCGCTGGAGCGCACCGTCGCCGACAGCGCCGCGCGTGCCCCCATCCAGCCGGGCGAGCGCTACCACTTCGATTACCCGCGGTTGCTGGCTGACTTGGCGCGCGTGCGCGCCGGCATCCAGGCCCATCTCACACCGTCGCGTGCCCAGCCGCGCGACCCCTCCGAACTGGCCAGCGACTACCGCACCGAGCGGTCCGCTTCGCCATCGCCGACGACTACGGAAGCCAAGCCATGAACGGCGCCCAGGTCTCGGCATTTCAAGCCAACAGCGGCATCGCGCCTTCGGCGATGGCGACCGTCCTGGTCGGCGCCGTGTTCGCGGTGCTCCTCGTCTGGGGCGTCTGGGCCATCCGAACGGCCTACGTGGGGTGGTCCGAGAGCCGCCTCAACCAGCGCCAGTTCCTCGGCGTCTGCATCCGCTTCGTCGCGATGTACCTCGTCCTGAGCTTCTTCCTCCTCTCCTGACCTGAAAGGCACGACCATGCAAAACCGCATCCTCCATTCCCGCCTTGCCCAGCGCGCCGCTGTGGCACTGGGCTCCGCCGCGCTGCCCGCGCTGTCGTTCGCGCAAGGCTTGCCGCAGTTGGAAAACCCGACCCGCGGCACCGGCAACGGCATCATGGAAACGATCAGGAACTACGGCTACGACATCATCATGCTCGTAGCCCTCCTGGTCGTGGCGTCGATGTTCATCGGCGTCTGCTACCACGCCTACGGCACCTACGCGGAAATCCACACCGGCCGCAAGACCTGGGGCCAGTTTGGCCTCACCGTCGCGATCGGTGCCGTGCTGCTCGTGATCGGCATCTGGCTGCTCACCGAAGCCACCGGCATCCTGTAAGGCGAGGCCGGTATGTCCGAGCAGCAGCACGTCCGTGCGGACGGGACGGTCACGTTCCTTCCGCATCGGCTCAACCGCCACCCTGTTGTCGTGCGCGGCCTCACCGCCGACGAACTGTGGATCTGCTGCGGCCTGTCCGGCGCCGCCGGCCTGCTGGTCGGCGCGCCGCTGTCCTGGGTGTTCCGCACGATCGCCATCGCGCCGACGTTCGTCGTCCTGGGCGTGGCCCTGGGCGTCTTCATCGGCGGCGGCATCCTGCGCCGGCTCAAGCGCGGGCGCCCCGACACCTGGCTGTACCGGCAACTGCAATGGCGCATCGCCACGCGCCATCCACTGATGGCGGGATGGGTAGGCGGCCACGTGCTGATCTCGCGCTCCGGCTTCTGGTCCACCCGAAGGTCCGTTGCAAGGGGGGCACGATGAGCCGCTTCAAGAACGAGATCACCCACCTGCAGGCGCACATCAAGACGCTTCGCCTGGGTGCTGGTGCGCTGGTCATCGTCGCCCTGGTCATGGGCGGTGGCTGGTGGAGCGCGCCGCGCGACCTGACCATCCACGTCCCGCCCGACCTGCGCTCGGGCAGTACCCGCAAGTGGTGGGAAGTGCCGCCCGAATCGGTCTATGCGTTCACGTTCTACGTGTTCCAGACCCTCAACCGCTGGCCGACGAACGGCGAAGAGGACTATCCGCGCAACCTCCACACGCTCTCGCCGTACCTTACCCCGTCCTGCCAGGCCTTCCTGCGCGCGGACTACGACTACCGCCGTTCCACGGGCGAGCTGCGCCAGCGCGTGCGCGGGATTTATGAGATCCCCGGCCGCGGCTACGGCGACGACCCTACGGCGCGCGTGCGCGTGGTCTCCGACCGCGACTGGGTGGTGACGCTCGACATCACCGCCGACGAGTACTACGGCGCCGAGCAGGTCAAGCGCGCGCTCGTGCGCTACCCGGTGAAGGTCACGCGGGTGGACGTCGATCCCGCCCGCAACCCCTTCGGCCTGGCGCTGGACTGCTACGACGGCGCGCCCCAGCGCATCAGCGCACCGGAGCCGACTCGCCCGGCACCTGGCGGCCTGTCTCCGCAAGCGCCCCAAGGAGGAAACACCCCATGAAGCATCCTGTACTCGTGCTGCTGGGGCTGCTGGCCGTGGCCGCGGCACCCGTCGCCCAGGCGGTGGAGATTCTGCGGTGGGAACGCATGCCGCTGGCGGTGCCGCTGAAGGTCGGCCAGGAGCGCATCGTGTTCATCGACCGGAACGTCCGCGTGGGCGTGCCCGCAGGCGTGGGCGAACGCCTGCGCGTGCAGAGCGCAGGTGGCGCGGTGTACCTGCGCGCCAGCGAGCCGATCGAGCCCACGCGGCTGCAATTGCAGGACGCCGACACGGGCGCGCTGATCCTGCTCGACATTGCGGCCGAGCCGCCCAAAGACGGCGAAGCCGAGCTGGAGCCGGTGCGCATCGTCGAGGGCAGCAGCACCCCTGCGCGCTACGGCGATCAGCCAGGCGGTGCCGATGAGGCCCCGGCACGCGCCCAGGACCAAGCAGGTACGCGGGCGACCCGGCGCGAAACCCCGGTTCCGGTCGTCCTGACGCGCTTCGCCGCGCAGAACCTCTACGCGCCGCTGCGCACTGTGGAGTCGCTGCCTGGCGTCATGCGGGTGAACCTGCGCCGTGACCTCGACCTCGGCACGCTGATGCCGACGCTGCCGGTGCGCGCGGTCGCGCTCGCGTCGTGGCGTCTGGAAGACCAGTGGGTCACGGCCGTGCGCCTGACCAACAGCAGCAGCGGCTGGGTCACGCTCGACCCGCGCGTGCTGCAAGGCGATTTCCTCACCGCCACCTTCCAGCACGAAGCGCTCGGACCGCGCGGGACGCCCGAGGACACGACCGTCCTGTACCTGGTGACGCGCGGGCACGGCCTCGCGCAATCGCTGCTGCCGGCGATCCACCGCTTCGACCCGGCCGTGCATCTGCCGCAGCGGGAAGCTGAAGCCGACGATGGCAAGGAGGCCCGCCATGCGCAGTAACGGCTTGCTCAAGTGGCTGATGATCCCGGTCGCCTTGCTGGTGCTGTTCGTTGCCATCCGGCTGTTCTCCGGTGGAAGCACGTCGGCACCGCCCGCCGCGGATGCTGGCTCCAAGCTCACGCCCGAGGAAATGAAGGCGTTGGGCATCGAAGGCGATACCCCGCGCGATACCGTGGCAACGCTCGTCGCCCAGGTGAAACAGTTGCGCACCGAGCTTCAGACCGCGCTGACCGACAACAAGTCGCAGCGCGAGGAAAACCAGCGGCTGCGCCAGCGGGAGAACTCCATTGATCAGCGCATCAATTCGGCCCTCGAATCCGAGCGCTCCAACCTGCGCCGCGACCAGGAACAGGCGGCCAGCGCGCGCCAGCAGACCGAGGGGCTGCTCGCCGACCTGCAGCGGCGCCTGGACAGCATTGGCGGGCGCGGCGGCGGTCACGCTGATCTGCCGGTGGGCCTGGGGCTGCGCGGCGGCGACGAGGCCGGCATGGAAGGCGGCATGCGCTGGGTCGAACCGGACGACGCGAAGAAGGCCGAGGGCCGCAATGGCAGTCGTGGCGCAGGCAGCGGCATGAGCTTCCCGACGAGCTTCGGCCCGGCACAAAGCACACTGGAAACCACCGCGGAAACCGTGGCGAACGCCGGCGCAGGTGCGGCAGGCGTCAAGAGCGCCAAGCCGGTCTATACCGTGCCGACCAACTCGACACTGATGGGCTCCGTGGCGATGACGGCGCTGATTGGGCGCGTGCCGATCGACGGGACGGTGAACGATCCGTACCCCTTCAAGGTGCTGGTCGGGCCGGACAATCTGACTGCCAACGGCATCGACATTCCCGACGTGGCCGGCGCGGTGTTCTCCGGAACCGCATCGGGCGACTGGACGCTCTCGTGCGTGCGCGGCCAGGTTCGCAGCATCACCTTCGTCTTCAACGACGGCACGATCCGCACGATTCCCGAAGACCGCGAAGGCAACCAGCAGAACAACCAGCAGCGCGACGGCCTGGGCTGGATCAGCGACCCGCACGGCATCCCGTGCGTCAGCGGCGAACGGCGCAGCAACGCCCAGCAGTACCTCGGGTCGCAAGCTCTGATCACCGCGGCCGGAGCCGGCGTGGCCTCGCTCATCGAGAGCGACAGCGGCCGCATGTCCTACGTCGGCTCGGACGGCGCCATCGGCACCGTGGGCATCAGCGGCAAGGAAGCAGTCGGCCAGATCCTCGCGGGCGGCGTCCGGGACATGTCGACCTGGGTCAACAAGCTCTACGGACAGGCTTTCGCCGCCGTCTATGTGCAGCCAGGCGCCAAGGTCGCCGTCCACCTCGAAAAGCCGCTGGCCATCGATCACGACCCCGAAGGCCGGCGCGTCGATCACCGTGCAGGAGAAAGCCATGCGCTCGAACTCGATTAAGGGCCTCGCGCTGGCCGCGGCCGTCGCCGTGCTCAGCGGTTGCGCCACCAGCAAGGAAGAACTGCTGACCCATAGCGACCGCACCATGATGGACATCTGGCAGCAGGAAACGGGTGGCGGCGGCAGTGGCACCGGCCAGGTCGCGCGCCGGCAGTTGCTCGACGCGCGCCAGAGCCTGCGCCGGCCGCTGACCGACGCCGATGTGCAGGCTGCGCCCGTCGAGCAGATGCGCTACACGCGCACGGCGCGCAACGAGGTTTATCGCCAGTTCCAGCGCCTGCCCAACCCCGATCTCGTCATGTATGTGTACCCGCACCTGGCGGGCACGGACCCCGTGCCGGTTCCGGGCTACACGACGGTCTTCCCCCTGTACCAGCGCGTGCAGTACGCCATGCCCGGTGAACGGCTGGAGGACTATTGATGCGCTGGGAACTTCCCTGGCCGAAGCTGGCCGCATCCGGCACCGGCGACGAAGAGAAGCCGGACGGCTGGCAGCGCCACGTCGAGGCCTTGCGCCAGGCCGGCGTCCCTGAACCCGGCGCAGCGGTCCAGGGCCGCAGGCCGGCGACGGTAGCCGACGAGCAGGCGCTGTACGACGTCGCGCCGTCGTTCGCGGAACTGCTGCCTTGGGTGGAGTTCTTGCCGCAGTCGAAGTCCATGCTGCTGGAGGATGGGCAGTCGGTCGCTGCCTTCTACGAGCTGGTGCCGCTGGGCACCGAGGGGCGGGAGCCCGGCTGGCTCGCGCATGCCCGCGATGCCTTGGAGAACGCGCTCCAGGACTCGTTCGATGAGCTGGACGAAAACCCCTGGGTACTCCAGCTCTATGCCCAGGACGAGCCCAGCTTCGACCAGTACATGCAGACCCTGCGCGACTACGTGCAGCCGCGTGCCCGCGGCACCGCTTTCACCGAGTTCTACTTGCGCTTCTTCGGCCACCACCTGCGCGCGGTCGCCAAGCCGGGCGGCCTGTTCGAGGACACGGTGGTCACGCGGCTGCGCTGGCGCGGCCAGACGCGGCGGGTGCGCATGGTGATCTATCGCCGTGCAACTGGGCAGGCAAGCCGCCGCGGCCAGACGCCCGAGCAGATGCTGAACATCGTCTGCGACCGCCTGTGCGGCGGCCTGGCGAACGCCGGCATCCAGGCACGGCGCATGGTCGCAGCCGACGTCCACGACTGGCTGCTGCGGTGGTTCAATCCGCGCCCGGCGATGCTTGGACCGAGTGCAGAGGACCGGGAGCGCTTCTACGCGCTGGCGCGCTACCCCGACAGCACCGAAGAAAGCGAGGCCGGCGAAATCGAGCTGGCGAGCGGGCGGGATTTCAGCCAGCGGCTGTTCTTCGGCCAGCCACGCTCCGACGTGGAGCACGGCACCTGGTATTTCGACGGCATGCCGCACCGCGTGCTGATCACCGACCGGCTGCGCATGCCGCCCGGCACCGGACACCTGACCGGCGAGACCCGCAAAGGGGATGCCATCAACACGCTGTTCGACCAGATGCCGGAAGACACCTTGCTGTGTCTCACGATGGTCGCCACGCCGCAGGATGTCCTGGAAGCGGATCTCAACCACCTGGCGAAGAAGGCCGTGGGCGAGACGCTGGCGTCGGAGCAGACGTTGAAGGACGTGCAGGAAGCCCGCTCCCTCATCGGCAGCGCACACAAGCTCTACCGGGGGACGCTGGCATTCTACCTGCGCGGACGCGACGAAGCGGAACTGGACCGGCGCGGCCTGGACCTGGCGAACGTGATGCTCAATGCTGGCTTGCAGCCGGTGCGCGAGGACGACGAGGTGGCGCCGCTCAACAGCTACTTGCGGTGGCTGCCATGCTGCTACAACCCCGGCCAGGATCGGCGCAAGTGGTACACCCAACTGATGTTCGCTCAGCACGCGGCGAACCTGTCGCCGGTGTGGGGCCGCGCTCAAGGTACGGGGCACCCGGGCATCACGATGTTCAACCGCGGTGGCGGGCCGATCACCTTCGACCCGCTCAGCCGCCTGGATCGGCAGATGAACGCCCATCTGTTCCTGTTCGGCCCCACCGGCTCCGGCAAGAGCGCCACGCTCAACAACCTCTTGAATCAGGTCACGGCCATCTACCGACCGCGGCTGTTCATCGTGGAGGCTGGCAACAGCTTCGGCCTGTTCAGCGACTTCGCACGCATGCTCGGGCTGACGGTAAACCGGGTCAAGCTGGCCCCAGGTTCGGGCATCAGCCTCGCGCCATTCGCAGACGCGCGTCGGCTGATCGAGACGCCCAGCGACGTGCAGACGCTCGACGCCGACGCGCTGGATGAAGACCCGCCACCAGATGCCTCGGCCATGGAGGCGGACGAGCAGCGCGACGTGCTCGGCGAACTGGAGATCACGGCGCGGCTGATGATCACGGGCGGAGAGGACAAGGAGGAAGCCCGGATGACGCGGGCTGACCGCTCGCTGATCCGTCAGTGCATCCTCGACGCCGCCGAGCACTGCGTGGCCGACAAACGCACGGTGCTTACGCGCGACGTGCGCAACGCGTTGCGCGCCCGCGGCCAGGACCCGACGCTGCCCGAAATGCGCCGCGTGCGGCTGCTGGAGATGGCGGATGCGATGGACATGTTCTGTCAAGGCACGGACGGCGAAATGTTCGACCGCGACGGCACGCCGTGGCCCGAAGCCGACATCACCTTGGTTGACCTCGCGACATACGCCCGCGAGGGCTACAACGCGCAGCTCTCCATCGCTTACATCAGCCTGATCAGCACGGTGAACAACATCGCCGAGCGCGACCAATACCTGGGACGCCCGATCATCAACGTCACCGACGAAGGCCACATCATCACGAAGAACCCGCTGCTCGCGCCCTACGTCGTGAAAATTACAAAGATGTGGAGGAAATTGGGGGCCTGGTTCTGGCTCGCGACGCAGAACATCGACGACCTGCCGCGCGCCGCGGAGCCCATGCTCAACATGATCGAGTGGTGGATCTGTCTCAGCATGCCGCCCGATGAAGTTGAGAAGATCGCGCGGTTCCGCGAACTCTCGCCCGCGCAGAAGGCGCTGATGCTTTCGGCGCGCAAGGAAGCGGGGAAATTCACCGAAGGCGTCATCCTCTCCAAGAGCATGGAAGTGCTGTTCCGCGCCGTGCCGCCGTCCCTGTACCTCGCCCTCGCGCAGACAGAACCCGAGGAGAAGGCCGAACGCTACCAGCTCATGCAGCAGTACGGCTGCACCGAACTGGAAGCGGCTTTCAAGGTGGCCGAGAAGATCGACCAGGCCCGCGGCATCGAGTCGCCGGCCCTGGAACTGTCGTAAACCGGAGAACGCCATGGAACAGAAACGTCCTTCCATTCCGATGCAGGTCCAGGCGTTCCGCCGTCGCCGCTGGCGGCCTCGCTGGCCCTGGGTATTGGCTGCTGCGCTGGTCGCGCTGCTGCTGATCTGGCTGGTGTCCCGGACGCCCGGCGAATCCTCAGCGCCGTCGCGCGCGCCGGTCAGCACGGCGCAGGTCGCTGGGCCACCCTGGCAGATGGGCAACCCGGAAGGCCGTTTCACGCTGACGCTCTATGCCGACCTGGAATGCCCGTTCTGCCGGGAGTATTTCCCGCAGCTCAAGCGCTGGGTCGGCAACAACACCGACGTGGCGCTGCAATGGCATCACCAGCCGCTGGCCGCGCACGAGCCTGCCGCGTCGGCCGAGGCACGTCTGGCCGAGTGCGCCGCCGAAGCGGGCGGGCATGCGGCGTTCTGGCAGGCGGTCGAATGGGTCTATGCCCACACGCGCAGCGACGGCCAGGGCTTGCCCGATGGCTTGCGTTACCCCGAAACAACGTCAGCCATCGAACAGTGCATGGCTAGCGAGCGCCCCAACGTGGCCATCCGCGCGCAGGCCGCGGAAGCCACCAAGAGCGGCGTGACCGCCACGCCGTCGCTGCGACTGCTCGATCGCCAGACGGGCCAGGCCATCCTGTTGCAGGGGCCGATCGAGGGCGATGCCTTGCTCTCGGCCATGGACCTGCTGGCGGCCGGGGAAATGGCCAGCGACGCGCCGGGTTCGCCCGCCACCCCCACATCCGAAATGCCTGCCGACGTTGTCGGCGACATGCCCAGGTAGCCCTCGGTCTTGAAGGCTACGGCGCGGCTCGCCGCGCTGACCGCTACCCGTTCGCTTTCGCATCCTGGCCGCGAACAATCACCGCCGCGCGGTGATGGATGCACCTTGTTCCGCTGTTTCCATCCCCAGGAGGGCTTGCCCTCCCAGGGTGGCGCCCTCCGCTCACTTTCTGGAGGTCCGCCATGTCTCTCGTCGCCAACGACTCCTGCGTGGAGCCACGTTTTGCCCCCATGTCCCAATCCGATGACTGGATCATCCGGCAAGCCATCGCGCTGCTGGAGCAGCGGGTCTTCAAGAAGGGGCCATCCCTGGAGAGGCCTGCCGCCGTCAAGGACTACCTGCGCCTGAAACTGGCCGCCGAGCCCAATGAAGTCTTCGCCATCGTGTTCCTCAACAGCATGCACGAGGTGCTGGCCTACGAGCCGATGTTCAGAGGCACGATCCATTCGACCTCGGTGCATGCGCGTCCGATCGTGCAGCGTGCCTTGGAACTGAATGCGGCAGCGGTCATTTTTTCTCACCAACACCCTTCGGGCTGCACGGAGCCGTCGAGCGCGGACCGTGCGTTGACCCAAACGCTGAGGGCCGCGTTGTCGCTGATCGACGTGAGGGTGCTGGATCACCTCATCGTCGGCCAGGGCACGCCGTACTCGTTCGCGGAATCCGGCCTGCTGTAGCGACGGCATCGGCTCCCTGATCCACGCGGAGGCTTCGGCCTCCGCTTTTTCATGGGCGCGAGACAAGCAGGTATGCGGGCAGTGCGCGATGCGCATTGTTTGTTGGGGCCGCGTCGGCTTCGCGTTTGACTACTGCTCTGATCAACTTCAAGGGCACGCGACATGACAGCATCCCTTTCCAGGTTCGCGCCGGGCTGGCGAACCCTCGGCCGGGCCGTGGCGCTGCCGGCAGCCCTGGCCGTTTTCAGCCCGGCCACCTTCGCCGCCGACGTGGTGGTCGTCACCGACAGCCGCCACCCGGTCAAGACCATGGGCGGCGAGCGGCTGATCGAGCTGGACGAAGCCCACAGGATTGAAGCGGAGCTTTCCGCGGGACTGCCCACCGACCCCGAACAGGCGACGGCCATCGTCAAGCGCCGGCTGAATGGCGGCGGTGCCGATCTGCAGCGACGCATCGCTTCCGCATACCAAGGCGTTACCGACGCATGGAGCCTCGGCATCACCAGCCTCCCGGCCGTGGTGGTGGACAGGCGCTATGTGGTCTATGGCGAGCCGGATGTGGCTCGCGCTGTCGCGCGCATCGAGCAGCACCGGAGGACCCAGCCGTGACCCGACCATTCGACCTGATGCGCCGCCTGCGCGCTGGCGTGGCTTCGTTGCTGCTGCTCAGCGCCACGGGCAGCTACGCCCTCAATACAGCGACCATCATCGGCTCGGTGGCATCGCCCGATTGCCTCGAATACCGCGTCGTCGGCATCTGCTACTGGCTCTACTGCACATGGACGGGCTGCACCGTGCGCACGTCGATCAAGGTGCGCCACTACATCCCCGATGCAGTGGTGTCGTCGTACTCGAATACCGGAGAAAACCCCTGGGTCGAAGTCCAGGCAATGAGCACGCCCAACCCGTCCGCCCAAGCTGGCGGCGACGGAACGACGAACGAGGATCACGAAAACAGCCTCGCCAAATTCAAGAACGCGGATGTCATCGGTCACCCCGGCGCAGAGGTGTTCAACCAGTTCGTCTCTTCGTCAGGCTACTTCTGTGAGGGCGCGGGCACGGCGTTTATGCCGTACTTGCTCAGCACCCTGGATACGCTGGCCTGGCGCTACAACGTGCCCGAGATGGCCTACCCGGAAGCGCTGATTCCGGGCCGGCGCGAAGTCGGTGCCCGTACCACGATGAATCTCTGGGGCAACGTGTATCCCCGTGGCGGCTTCCTGCACCAGACCGACGACTTCAAGGCCGGCGCAGTGGTGGCCCAGCGTGCGGGCGATGTGGTCACGCGCCGCGGGCAGATCCACGTCTATCAGCCGTTGCTTGCCAACTCCCGTGACGGCTACTGGCCGGCCGGCGCGCTGATGGAGGGCGATGCCTCGACCGGCAAGTGGCAAGAACTCACGCCCGTCCTGTCCTCGTCCTGCACGGTCTTCCCGCGCAGCGGCTTCCTTACCCAGGCCCAGCAAGGCGACTACGCATGGGCGCTGTGGCGGCCGTATGCCTGCTGCGAGCGCCGGGGCCAGGTGTTCCTGGGCAGCGTCGATTTCCTCTGAGGGGGTGCCATGAAGTTCCGTCCTGCATTCAATCCGTTCTCCCGCCGGGTACGTCGCACGGAGATCGTCCTGGCACTGGCCGGCGCGCTCGCGCTGGGCAGCGGCGTGGCCTGGGGTCAACTGGGATACCAGACCAGCGGCAGCGTCATCGGCGATGACGTCATGTACTCGATCGGTGGCGGCAACGCCGTGTCGATGGGACGTGCAGCCGGCATGCGCTCCATCGGTGTCGGCGTGGGTTGGAACAGCAACTTGATCTGCGGCGACATGAGCATCCAGACCACGTTGAAGAACCAACTTAACGGCATTACCAACGGCTTCCAGCAAATCATGTCGTCGGTGATCCAGAGTGCCACCAGTGCGGTGGCATCGTTGCCCGCACTGATCATCCAGCGGGCCGATCCCGGTCTGTACAACCTGCTCACCAATGGCGTGCTGCAGGCGCGGCTGGATTTCGACCGCAGCAAGCTGACGTGCCGTGCCATGGCCGAGAAGATGGCCGAAACGGCGGGCGGCCAACTCGGCTGGAGCCAGATGGCCGAAGGGCTGGCGCTGCGCGATGCCGTGTCGAGCACGGATGCGGTCTCGGCCATCGAGCAGGCCGAGACGCGCCGCGGCAATGACGGCGTGCCGTGGGTCGGGGGCAGCAACGCGGGCGGCTCCGGCCAGCCCGCGATCAAGGTCGTCGGCGATGTCACCCGCGCTGGCTACAACCTGGTCAACGGCCGCGGCGTGACCGACACCTCGTCCATTGCGCCGGCCAGTTGCAGCAGTCTCTCGTGCCAGACCTGGACCTCGCCGCAGGCTGCCGTCGAGTGGGCCACGCGCGTGCTCGGCGAGAAGGAGCAGCGCACGTGCGATGCCTGCACCAAGACCGAGACGACGCCGGGCGTCGGGCTCACGCCGCTGATCCAGGAGGAGTACGACGCCAAGCTGCAGGCGCTCCAGGACCTGGTAACCAAGGCCAAGAACACGACGCCGGAGAACCTGCGCGAAGCTGGCAGTGCGTCGCTGCCGATCACGCGCGGCGTGATCGAGGCGCTGCGCGACGAGCCCGACCAGCACCTGCTGTCGCAGCGCCTCGCGTCCGAGGTCGCGCTGGCATCCGTGCTGGAGAAAGCGCTGCTGCTGCAGCGCACGCTGCTCACGGGCAAGAAGGAGCCCAACGTCGCGGCGAACGAACTTGCCGTGGAGGCGGTGAACCACGAGAGCGACACGCTCGACCGTGAGATTCGCAACCTCAAGACCGAACTGGAGCTGCGGCGCGAACTGGCGAACAACTCGCCCATGGCGATCATCCAGCGCCACGGCGCGCGCGCGGCCGGTTCGCGCGGCATCTACGAGGGCGATCCTGTGCCGGACCGTCTCGACCAGCTCCAGAAGGGCAATCCGGGGAGTCGGCCATGAGCCCGGCGCGCATGGCCTGGCGGCCGCTGCGCTGGTTGTTCAGCCGGCGCGCGGCGAAGACGCTGCTGTGGCTGGTGCTTATCGTTGCCGCCGCAGTGGGGGCGAACGTCGCGGGCATCAACCTGGTCGGCAGCGTTGCAGGCTGGGAACGGTGGCTGGCGGCCTCCGCAGGGTATTTCTTCATCTGGCGGCTGTGCGTGTACGCGGCAACGGCCTATGGATGGTTCTGGATGCGCCGCCGGGTGCTGGCCCGCGAAGACCAAAGCGGGACAGATGGGCAGGCGCGGCGCCGGCTGATCCGTACCGAGGTCGCCGGCGTCGTCGCCATCGTCGCGCTGGAAGCCAGCCTGTTGATGCAGGCCGCTTGAGGGGAGATCGGGGCCATGACGCTCTTCACGACCGACTATCTGGAGTACTACCTCACCCTCGTGTCCTGGATCGTCAACAACGGTATCTGGGCCGTGCTGGTGTCCAGCGGGGTGTTCGCGCTGCCTTTCGTCGCCATCGTCGTGCAGGAGTGGCTGAAGGCCCGCGCGGAAGGCGCTGACGAGGGCAACAAAGGCGTTCTGAGTGCCGCCCGTATCGAGAACCGGGTGTTCGTCGCGATCGTGGTGGTGATGTTCGCGGGCATTCCGTTCATCGACGTGGACCTCAGCACCATCCAGTACGACAGCTCGCGCTCGGCGCAGTGCCAGGTCAGCGTGCCGCAGCCCACGGAAACCGGCTGGTCGCAGTCCTTCAGCACCATCAACAACCAGTCGGCGAAGGTGCCGGTCTGGTGGGCTTTCATGCACGCGCTCTCGCGCGCCGTCACGAGCGCCTCGGTAGCGGCGATCCCGTGCGGTACGGACCTGCGGCAGATGAGGATGGAGATCGACGCGACCCGCATTGACGACCCGGTACTGGCTCAGGAGGTCGCGGACTTCTCGCGGGATTGCTATGGGCCTGCGCGGGCCAAATTGTTCATGCAGCGCCCGGATCTCGATGAGCAGCAGATGCACGACGTAACCTGGATCGGCTCGCGCTTTTTCACGGACACGGGTGGCTACTACGACAGCTACCGCTCCAGCACGGCGCGCGAGGCATGGCCCTATGACGACACCCGCGATGCAGGCCTCGCGCAGGTTGCCAATGGTGGCGGCTACCCGACCTGCAGGCAGTGGTGGTCAGACGGCAGCAACGGCCTGCGCGCGCGGCTGCTGGGGCAAGTGGACCCGACCCTGCTGAATCGCCTGGCGGGCTGGGCCGGGTTCCTCAGCCGGGCCGAGGTGGACGATTCGGTGATCCGCGCCATCGCGTCACCGCGGCAGCAGAAACTGAACCAGGGCAGCGTCTATACGGACTACGGCGGCCAGATCGACAAGACCCTGCCGAACATCGTGACGCGCGCCACGGGCGACGTGGGGATGGCAGTCGGCGCGATTGCCGCGTTTCCTGCCATGGATGTCGTGCGCCAATCCCTGCCCATGATCCTCGCCTTACTGAAGATGGCGCTGGTCATCTGCATCCCGCTCGTGCTGGTTGTGGGCACCTACGACCTGAAGACGGTCGTCACCGTCAGCGTCGTGCAGTTCGCGCTGTTCTTCACGGACTTCTGGTTCCAGCTCGCACGCTGGATCGATTCAACGATTCTGGACGCGCTTTATGGCTGGGGCTTTGGCTGGAACCGGCCGCACACCAACTTTGACCCGCTGGTAGGGTTGAACAACGCCTTCGGCGACATGCTCCTGATGTTCGTCATGGGCACGATGTTCCTGGTTCTGCCGGGATTCTGGCTGGCGAGCCTTACCTGGGTTGGGATTCGGGCCGGGCACGTCATCCAGGGACTTTCCGATGGCAGCAAGAGCGCCGGCCAAGCTGGCGGCAAGGGTGCCGGGGCGCTCACCGGAGGAAAACTGAAATAGCGCGAGGCCGGTCAGTCGTCGGTGTACAACTCGTGCGACGTGTCGTTGTACAGGTTGGGATCGTAGCCCGGCGTCTTGCGCAGCTCGGTGAGGTCGGTGAAAGGCCACTCGTCCTCATCCGAAGTATTTGCAGCAGCAGCCCATCCCGCCGCCGCAACGCCCAGCATCACGAGTGCAAACCAAAACGCAACGTAGAGCAGCACCCCCAGTACAGCCAGCTTGGCTACCCACACGAGCGCGGTAGCGCCAGCTCGCGGCATGCCCTTGGACACCAACCAGTTCGACGCCCGCCGTTCGCGTCGCGCATAGGCACGCCATCCGCGGCCAAAGGCGCGGCCGAGGCGTTCTGCGGTGCTGGTGCGGGTCGTCGTGTTCATGGTCGTCTCCTGCTGTTGAGGAATGCCTATTCCAGTTTGCTCCACTTCATTCGGTTTGCGGCTTCAATGTGTTTTCTTGCTGCTTCAGGACGCTTCGTCATCCGGCCCCACCGGGCCGGGGTCGGGTTCAACGCCGATGCGGTAGGTAACAACGAAACGCGGCCAGTCCACATGGTCCACCAGGTCGATGTCCTCGATGACGCCAACCTTCGCTCCCGCACGCTCGAACAGGGCGATGCTCTTGGCGGGATAGTTGTTGCGCGACGGATAGAGCACCCCGTCGAACAGCGCCTGGCCATCATCTCCGAGCATCGCATGCACCTGGGCAGACACCCGCTGCGTGTGCGTGTAGTCGCGGCTGGCCAACTGCTCCAGGTTCAGGCCGAAGTAGCCCGCCATGACGCCCTGCGCCGTGAGATCGGCCAGAAACACGTCGTCCATCACGCCTACTGCGCGCACCATCCGGGCTTGGACTTCTTTCAGCGCGATCGAGCGTTGCGTGTCCGCAAGCCACTGGTGCTTGTGAAACACCGACTCCATCAGCGCCGTGGGCAGGTCGCGCCCCAGGTAGAGCACGCCGTAGGCCCCCGCTGGGTCATCGTAGCGATTCGTGCTGCTGCGGCCATAGTACAGCGGGCTGCCCCGATAGACGACGCGGCTCACATGCTGGAGCAGTTCACCGGCATCGATCAGGAACGAAGGCAGCTCGTGGCTCATGGCGGTCTCGCTTCAATGCACCTGGACGCCCAGCACGTTGAACACGGCCTCGGCCACGTCATCGATCGTGCCATGCGTCACCGCATCCACGGGCGAGCGACCACCCAGGCCTTCGAGGGGTTCGGACAGCGCGCGGTAGATCGTCCAGTGGTCGATGCCCTCGACCTCCTGGAGCACGGTTTGGGTCAACTGCTGCTTCACCGGGTCGAGCTGCCAGTCGGGCAGCTTCTGGCCGCGCGGCCCCACGTTCAGCGCCAGCAGCCGACGGGCGAGGATGTCCTTGTAGATTTGCTGGCGCGACTTGTCCGCCAGCTTGGCGAACTCGGCAGGCGGCAGGTTGTCCGGCTGGTTGAAGGCTTCCAGCAGCAAGGCGCGGCCTCGCTGGACATCGGTTTCAGCCGGTGTCCAGCGCGTGTCGGAGCGCAACGCGGCCGCCTTGCGCTGCAAGGCCTGCGCCACCGTTTCACCTTCCAGGTTGGCGGGCAGCGTCACCGCCTCCACGCGCTCGTGGATGAACGCCTGCAACTCAGCCGCGAACGCCGGTGCATCCCGGATTTCGACGGTATCGGCGAAGCGTCGCACATCCTCCACCGTGACTCGCGGCAGCCGGTCGGCAATGAATTCGATCGCAGTGGGCATGGTCAGCTCCCAGGTAGGTTTGAGACAGGATTCACTCTAGTCTCCTTTGTCGCATTTGTCAACTTAGTCGCCCGGGTGGGAGCCTACCTGGCGGTGTAGCGCCCCGGCAGCATAGGCCGGGGCCCAGCGCCAGGTCGCCGTCTAATCCATTCGTGCGGGTTCCGCATTGACGCTGGAGCCGCAGCCCAGGCCCCGCTATACCGAAACGGTTAAAGGCCAAAGGGTCGAAACGGCAAGGGAATGGGGTGCAAGGGGAAAGGCCCTACCTTGAAAAGGCCAAAAGGCCTCCCGCCCGGCCCGCCATCAGGACACCGACATGCTCTCCCTGTTCCAGCGAAAACGGCCCCCGGTCGCTGCCGCGCCGTCGCCAGCACCCGCCACCGACCTCCCGAAAGGGTTGATGCGGCCGGAGTCGGCCGCATCGTTGCTCGCCACCCCGCGCCGGCAGAAGCTGCTGGAACACATCTGGCAGCGCACCTCGCTTTCGCGCAAGCAGTTCGCCTCCCTGTACCGCGCGCCGCTGGAGCGCTACGCCGAGCTGGTCCAGGCCTTCCCGGCTTCCGAAGCGCATCACCATGCCTACCCGGGCGGCATGCTCGACCATGGCCTCGAAATCGTCGCCTACAGCCTAAAGCTGCGGCAGTCCCATCTGCTGCCCATCGGGGCCAGCCCCGAAGACCAGGCGGCGCAGGCCGAAGCCTGGACTGCGGCCGTCGCCTATGCCGCACTGCTCCATGACATCGGCAAGGTGGCCGTCGATCTGCACGTCGAGCTGGCCGACGGCAGCACCTGGCACCCATGGCACGGCCCGCTGCGCCAACCGTACCGCTTCCGCTACCGCGACGACCGCGAGTACCGGCTTCATAGCGCCGCGACAGGCTTGCTGTACCAGCAATTGCTCAATCGCGATCTGCTGGACTGGCTCAGTGGCTATCCATCCTTGTGGGCGCCGCTGCTCTACGTCTTGGCTGGGCAGTACGAGCACGCCGGGGTTCTGGGCGAGCTTGTCGTGCAGGCCGACCGCGCCTCCGTCGCCCAGGAGCTGGGCGGCGATCCCGCGCGCGCCATGGCCGCGCCCAAGCACTCGCTCCAACGCAAGCTGGTCAACGGGCTGCGCTACCTGCTCAAGGAAGAGCTGAAACTGAACCAGCCGGAGGCCTCCGATGGCTGGCTCACCGAGGACGCGCTGTGGCTGGTGAGCAAGACAGTCTCGGACAAGCTGCGCGCGCACCTGCTGTCCCAGGGGGTCGATGGCATCCCCGCGAACAACACGGCCGTGTTCAACGTGCTACAGGATCATGCCATGTTGCAGCCCACCGCCTCCGGCAAGGCCATCTGGCGCGCAACTATTACCAGTGAGAGTGGCTGGTCCCATGCCTTCACGCTCCTGCGCCTGGCCCCGGCGCTGATCTGGGAGCCCTCGGAGCGACCCAGCCCATTTGCGGGAACCGTGACCGTGGACAACGCCGGCGAGGCCGAGGACGGGCCGCGCCCGTCCGCACCCGACGCTGCATTGCTACCTGGAGCAGCGGTGGCAACGGAGAAGGAGCCCGCAGCAAGCAGCCGTCCAGATCAGTCGGGCGGAAGTCACGCCATACCTCCCAGCACGCAGCGCAATCCGGCCGACCCACTGGAAAGCATGCTGGCGATGTTCGAGACAACGCCTGAGCCGGAGCAGTCCGTCGAAGCCCCGCCAGAGGGTGCCGACGATGCAGCGGTGCCGCTCGACCCTCCCGCATCGGCCCCAGGTCCTTCGGCGCCGACCGCCGCGCCTGCGCCGCACGATTTCGCCTCATTTACCGGGCGGCCATCGGGCGAGCATTTCATGGCCTGGCTGAAACAGGCCGTCCAGACCCGCAAGCTCATCATCAATGACGCCAAGGCCCTGGTACATACCGTGTCCGACACGGTTTACCTGATCAGCCCTGGTGTTTTCCAGCGCTACGCACAAGAGCATCCAACCATTGGGCCGCTTGCGAAGGACGCGGCCCTGCAGGACTGGCAGTGGGTGCAGAAGCGCTTTGAAAAACTCGGACTCCACAGGAAACAGCCATCGGGTCTGAACATCAGGACGTGCGAGGTCATGGGACCGCGCAAAACGCGCCAGGTGCATGGCTATTTGCTCGAAGACCCATCGCACATATTCGATGCCGTTCCACCGAACAATCCTTATCTGTCGCTCAAATAGCCGACTAAGAGGGGAAGTGCCACACGTTCTGTTTGAACGGGTGGCAAGCTTCAGTCGATCCGAAGAGGCTCGAACGACTTGACGAGTTGGTCCACCGCCTTGACCTGCCGCAGCAGCGGTTCGAGCGTGTCCAGTGGCAGAGCGCTGGGTCCGTCACAACGTGCATGCGCCGGGTCGGCGTGTGCTTCGAGGAACAAACCGCCAATGCCGACCGCCATGCCGGCCCGCGCGAGTTCGGGCAACTGTTGGCGACGCCCACCCGAAGCCAACGCATCCGCTTCTCGCCGCTGCAGGCTATGGGTTACGTCGAACACCAGTGGCAGGCCACTGCTGGCAACGCTCATTTCGCGGAAGCCCAACATGTCCACGACGAGATTGTCGTAGCCGAACTGCGTGCCACGCTCGCACAGCAGGACGCGCGGGTTGCCAGCCTCGTGCAGTTTGTGGACGACATGCCTGATCTGGCCCGGGCTGAGGAACTGCGGCTTCTTGACATTCACTACCCGACCGGTGCGGGCAATGGCGTCCACCAGATCGGTCTGCCGGGCCAGGAAGGCCGGAACTTGCAGTACGTCGGCAACGGCAGCGACCTGCATGGCCTGCTCAACCTCATGCACGTCGGTCAAGACTGGGCATCCGAACCGCGACTTGACCGCATCGAGGACCCGCAGCCCTTCCTCCAGGCCGACACCTCGGAAAGAATGGATCGACGAGCGATTGGCCTTGTCGAACGACGCCTTGAAAACGAAGGGTATCCCCAGCTTGCGCGTCACCTCCGCGAAGTGCTCAGCCGCAGCCAGGGTCGTATCGAGATCCTCGATGACGTTGATGCCGCCGAACAGCACGAACGGCAGGTCGTTGGCGACTGTGATGCCCTCGGAAATGGCGACGTGCAGGGAGGTGGCTGATGATGTCGATCGCATAAAAATTCCTCTCGTGATGTCAACGACCGCAGGCGAAAGCGCCGAGCGTCGTCGGCGAAGAATGCCTCACGGTCTTGAGCTTTGCGTGCAGACGCGTCCACAACAGCGCTTACAGGGTCCGACCGGGGTCCGCACCGGCGACTCCGCCCGTGACCACGGTCTTCCTTCAGCGGCTCACTGAAGACCGAGCGCCTTCATCAGCCTCGGCTTCTGGCTCGCGAAGGTGCCATAGAAGACCTCGTCGCCGACGATCGTGATCGGGGCCACGCGCACGCCGGTTCGTGACTTGGCCTCCGCGGAAATCTTCGGGTCGGTCAGGTCGCGCTCTTCAAACGCGATGCCCTGCTGGGACAACCACTCCTTTAGTGCCCGGCAGTCCGGGCAAGTTGGAGTGCTATAGATGAGGATGCGCGGGGTGTTGGCTTGGTTCATGGTCGTGCCTTCACTTGCCCCGAGCGACAAGCCAACTCTTCATCATGGCGATCTCGCCTTCCTGCGCGGAGATGACCTCCTGAGCCAACTTGCGGACCTCCGGGTTCTTGCCGTACTGCAGCGCCACCTTGGCCATGTCGATCGCACCCTGGTGGTGCGGGATCATGCCGCGCATGAAGTCCACATCGGCGTCGCCGCTGAAGTCGATCATCATGTCCGCATGCATGCGGTCGTTGCCGGCACGGTAGGCGGCCGTCGAGGCATCGCCCGAGCTGCCGGCCGCCGCCTGCTGGCCGTTGTCGCCCAGCCACTTGTTCATCATGGCGATCTCGCCTTCCTGCACGGTGATGACCTCCTGGGCCAGCTTGTGAACCTCCGGGTCCTTGCCGTACTGCAGCGCCACCTTGGCCATGTCGATCGCGCCCTGGTGGTGCGGGATCATGCCACGCATGAAATCGACGTCGGCGTTGCCAGTGAACTGCGCTCCCATCCCGGCGTGCATCTGGTCGTTCACGGCGCGATACGCGGTCGTGGAAGGACTGTCATTGGCCGAGGCGCTGGAGGGCATCGCGTGCCCTTGGTGACCTCCGCCCGCACTGGCCTGCATCGCTTCACCCGACGGGACGACCACCTTCTTCTGGACGGCCATCAGGCCGGCGGCGACCACGACGGCGCCCGCAATGAACAAGAGGCTGAACTTGTTGACCTTCATGAAAAAACTCCTTGAATGAGGTTGATGGGTTCACTGTAGGGCCTCCCATTGTTGGAAGGTCAAGCCCTTATTTCGCCCGTCACTTGGCGCTGCACGGCGGTGTGCCCATGCCCATTTCAGTTGCAAGTAATTCTCAACAAAGGTAGGATGTTAGGACGTTAATAGCGAGAGTCCAGGATCATGTCCCAGCAACCGAAAGTTCACGACACCAGCGATTTCCCCATCGTCCGCTTCGACGGCGCAAGCATCTACAACGGATACAGCAGCGCCTGGTGCGCGGAAATGGATGAACTCGTCGCCTGCGGAAAGCCCTTCGTGCTTATCTACGTCGCGGGAGGGCCAGAAGAGACTCTCGACGATCGCGCTCAGCGCGGCGTCTGGCTGAAGACTCACAAGGAGACGCTTGGCGGCACATTGCTCGCGCTCATCCACGTCGAACCGGATTCGGATAAGCGAGCCCAGTTGGAGGCCATGCTGCCAAAGCTCGTCCAGGCTTTCGGTACACCGCAGTCCACCCGGGCCACCCACGCCGATGCCGAGGCGCTGGCCCGGTATGTCCTGGCGGGTGGTCGCGTCGAAGATTCGATATGAACAGCACCGTCCGGTCGCTGTAGCGCACCAAGGGCCTATCCATGAGGACCGGCTACCGCGTGCTCTCCGGGAAACAACCCGCGTTCCGATCAACGGGGCCGGCGACCGGCTGCTCGATGGAAAGCGGCATTGCCAGCGCGGGAGTCGCGCTCGGATCAACCCGATTTCTCAAGTGCCGCAATCAGCGGAGCGACCACGTTCCGCACAGCCGCCGCAGCTGCTTCTCCATCCTGGCGCTCGATAGCATCCACGATCGCCTCATGGGTCGCGAGACCCGGCTCGGGCAGTTCCTTGTCCTTCAGCGCAGTCAGCGTGTTCATGCGGACCGAGTTCGCGAAGTAGCGGTACAGCTCAGCCAGCGCGCCGTTGCCGCACATCCCGGCGATCGCGCAGTGGAAAGCCGTATCGGCCTCGGCAAAGGCCGCGCTCGATGCGTGTTGCTCCTGCTCGCCGCGGGCCTTCAACAGTCGGCGCAGCAGCCCAACGTCCGCCTTGGACCGATGCACCGCGGCCAACCTGGCCGCCTCGGTTTCCAGCATGCAGCGCAACGCGAAGTGCTCTCGCAAGCCGGAACGCCCGACACGGCGCATGACCTCGGCCGGATCGATATTGGTTCGCACGTAGGTGCCATCACCCTGGCGGACTTCCAGGACCTGGCCGTGCGAGAGCACGCGAATGGCTTCCCGCACCGTGTTGCGGCCAACCTCCAGCATCTCGGCCAGTTCCTGCTCCCTGGGGATGCGCTCGCCGACCTTCCAGGCGCCTCCCTCGATCTGGCCGCGGATCAGCTCAATCGTCGAATCGACGAGCGAACGCCGCGGCGCCTGTGGGAGTGTGAAGCGGTTATTCATCGCGGTTCTCAAATGACGTAGAGACGGGAGCCCATCGGACCTCGATTGTAGCAACTCAGGCCTTATACATAGGATGATTCTATGTATTTGACAAAAGAGCAATTGCCGACGGCCTGTGCTTCGTTGCGCGCGACATGCGATTTTCCACCACGCCCGTGCGAGCGGGATTTTTTTCAACACCTTTTGGAGTATTTCGACCATGAACAACATGCAGCACGCCCTGTCATTCAGGCCCCTTCGTTCTTCAGACGGCTTGCGCTGCCGTCCGGTGCAGGCTTTGGGAGCGATATTCCTCGGGCTGGCTTCACTCGCCTATAGCGTCACGTCGCAGGCGGCAGATGAGCCAGAGAACGTGAAGGTGGTCCGGCAATACCTTGACGCCTGGAATGGCGGGCGAACCGACGCGATGGAAAAAGTGCTCGATTCCAACGTCGTCTATTTCAATACCAGCAATGAAGCGTCCCGCACTGGGCCTCAAGCCATTACCGAAGTCTCGCAGTTTCTGATGAAAATCCTGCCCGACCGAAAAATGAAAATCCGTTCGCAGCCGGTTGCCTCCGGCGATGGTGTGGCGATCGAGTGGGAATTCACCGCCACCAAGAACAGCAATGGCGGGACGTCGCCCTCCAGTTCGACCATCAGTTATTTCGGCGCGAGCTTCTTCCGTGTTTCGAACGGAAAGATTGTCTATGCCAGCGACTACTACAACCACAACACCATGCAGAAGCAGCTTCAGCAGTAACGTAAATCCGCAAACAGGAAATCACCGACATGTCCCGCTTCATCATGCACAAGCCCTCGGCGCCGCCAGCGCAGCGGTGAGGCAAGCGCTTTTCCTCAATCCAAGGTAATTGCGCTGGTGACTTGATGAATATCTGACACGCCGGTTATCGAGCCTTGTCTCGATGAAATAGAAATCCCGAATGAAACTACCAACCACGAAGCAGGAACTCCTTGACAAGGTTCGCGCCAGCCACCGAAAGCTCGGGGTAGAAGCTGCCACCATTCCCGCCAGCCACTACCGGCACACGGCCATGATCTGGCAGGAGCCGCGCCTGCATACCAACGCTGCGATGGTCCTGGTGGACGTCATCGTCTGGAACACGATGATCCTGCAGTTCGCGCATGATCGGACGCCTGGACCTTCGGCGTCCTTTTACTCGCCGAGTGCGATGGCGCAGCGGGCCGAGCGTCTTTCTGCCGGCTTCCAGCGCCGTTTCGCGGGCAGAGACCTTCGCGAGCTGGAAGCCATGCTCACGGAGGGACAGGACCGGGTGCTCGACTGCGTGGCGCACCATTCGAACGCCTCGCTTTTCGATCCCGCGTTGAGCCCGATGAAGACCCTCGGGCGCAAGATCCAGTTCTTCACCTCCACCGCCTACGACGACGCGCTGTCGAGGCTGCGCCAGTGGAAGCAGGTGCTGTAGCGGCCGAGGCGACCCACTGCGCGGAGCGCCTCTTGCACCGCTCCGATCAGACCGGAGCTGGCAGCGCCGGCTTTCGCGCGGCCTGCCACAGCAGCGGCACCAGGATCAGCGCCAGGGCCGGGAAGATCATCCAGTTGACCGCCTGCCAGCCCGAGCTGTGCAGGATCGATCCCGCGAGGAACGACACGGCCGCCGTGGCGGCGAAGACGAAGAAATCGTTCATGCCCTGCGCCTTGCTGCGCTCGGCCGGGGTGTGGCAATCGGTGACCATCGCCGTCGCGCCGATGAAGCTGAAGTTCCAGCCGATGCCCAGCAGCGCCAGCGAGCCCCAGAAGTGGGACAGGCCGAGCCCGCCCAGGGCCACCACCCCGGAGGCGGCGAGCAGCACCATGCCGACGGCGGTCACGCGCTCCTTGCCGTAGCGCACCATCAGTCGTCCTGTGAAAAAGCTCGGCCCGAACATCGCCAGCAGGTGCCACTGTATTCCTAGGGCGGCGTTGTCCACCGAATGCCCGTGGTTGACCATCGCCACCGGCGCGGCCGTCATCACGAACGCCATCACCCCATAGGACACCACGCCCGCAGCCACGGCCAGCAGATAGCGCGGCATCGCCAAGAGCTGCAGCACCGTCCGACCGCTATCGGCGACTGCTTCGGCCTGGGTCTGGCTCGGCGTGCGCAGCATCAGCAGGATCGGCAAGGCGATCAGCGGCAGCAGCGCCTGGCTGAGGAAGCTGCCAACGTAGGGCGTGCCCGCTACCGCATCGCGCGTGAAGATCACCAACTGCGGCCCGATGATGGCGCCCGCGAGACCGCCCACCATGACCCAGGAAATGGCCTTGGCCTTAAGCGCGTCCTCGGCGGTGACGGCGGCTGCGAAGCAGTAGCCCACAGCAGGAAATCGAACTATGAAACGAATAACCCCTTTCCTTCTGGTCGCAGTACTCGGGGGCACTGAAGCAGGCCAGCGTGTCTACTCATCGCGCATGAATTGCCTGACAACCTTTCAAATTTAGAGAAGATAAATTGAAGTTCTGACGGGAATTTCTCAGTAAAAGAATCCTATCTTTCTCGTCAACAGACTGAACGGCACCCCCTGAGTTTTTATGCATATATTCAAGATCGGCAAATTCTTTAATGATTCACCACAAAAAAGGCGGGAAGCCCATTGAGCGATCCCGCCATAGCAAAAAACTCAAACATGCTCACATCAGGAAACTTTACCCTGAAACGATCCCTTGAAATTTAAGCGCATAGTAATAATAAGATTTAGCCATTAGCCGAATCTTCCAAAGTTGGCGCACTGCTTGCTACGTTTTTAAGCGACTCCGCCATAGTGAAGTACGGAGACCACTGTTTTGCAAGTTGGTCAACCGTAAGTCCTGCGGAGATAATATAGGTTGCAGCTGCAATAACCTCTCCAGCAGATTCGCCTACCATATGAATACCCAGAATCCTTCCTGTCTCACGCTCGGATATCATCTTGATTATCCCTTTGTCGTGACGACTTACAATAGCACGTAGAACAAAGGAAACCGGAATTTCACGAACATCATAGGCAATTTGGGCCGCCTCAGCCTGCATAGGAGTCATGCCGACAGCAGCCATCTCGGGCGACGTGAAAATGACGCGGGGCAAGGCGGTGTAGTCTAGGGACCGAGGCTCGTTGCCCAGAGCATTGCTCGCGGCCACGGTCCCCTGCGCACTAGCGACATACACTAATTGAGCCATACCAGTGACATCGCCCGCTGCCCAGATGCGAGGATTTGAGGTTCGCAGATGTTCGTCCACAATTATTTCGCCTCGATCGCCCCTGGACACATTGACAGCATCCAAGTTGAGTCCTTCAGTTGCCGGACGGCGCCCCGTCGCTATGAGAATCTTATGGGCGAAAATTTGCTGAGTACGTCCTTCGGCGACGACAGTTGCAAGCACCCCGCTCTCGTGTGGTACGACGTTTGTCAGATTGGCGCCAGTATGGAACATGATGCCCTCCGCTGACAGCGCCTGCTCCAGTGCCGCAGAAATCGCGGGATCCTCGAACGGTGCAATTCGAGGAGCTATCTCGACCACTTCAACCTTGCTGCCCAGTCGAGCGAACAATTGACCTTGCTCCAGACCGATCGCATTGCCGCCGACGACCAGCATGGACTCAGGCACCTGCTCAAGGGACATGGCCGAGCCGGAAGTGAGAAAGTCCACCTCACTGAGGCCAGGAATGGAAGGAATGAATGGCGCTGCCCCACTGGCGATCAGTACCTGCTTGGCGTACACCAGGTTTGTGTTTCCGTCTGAGTCCGCGACGACGAGCGCTACGATATCTGGCTCATCTGACGCTACAAAGGTCGCCTTGCCGCGAAATACCGCAATACCTGCATCCTTGGGTGCTTGTACATGGAAAGACTGCCGGAAGTGCCCGATCATTTGATCTTTATCTCTGACAAGCAAAGACAAGTCGACAGGCCCGGCCGAGGTCGCTATACCTGGGAACTTCCCATGCGCAGCAGACATGCGAGCAGAAGCCGCCGCAAGCAACGTCTTTGAAGGAACGCATCCTACATTGAGACAGGTCCCTCCTGCCAACCCCTGTTCGATCATGGCGACTGTTTTGTCGAGCCTACGTGCTTCGTTCGCTGCGGCTCTAGCCGCCGAACCGGAACCTATCGTGACTAGATCATAGATGACGGAGGGCTGTTGTGCGGAAGCCGCTGTTGTCGTGTTCATAAAAGAAGCCTCAAGGAAATTGCAAAGAAAGAGACAGATCGGTCTCCTTGAGGGATTGTAGACAACCCTGTCTCCTTGTGTCAACATGTCGCGTATGAATCCTCACAACGATGAATAACATCATGGACAAAAAAGAACAGTTAGTCGCAACTGCCTTTAACCTTTTTTATAAGTACGGCATTCATGCTGTTGGCATCAATCGGGTACTTGAAGAGTCCGGCATTGCCAAGAAAACGCTATATAACCATTTCTCCAGCAAGGAAGATCTAATTGCTGCGACCGTCGAATATTGTGATCAGCAGTATTTCTCTTGGCTCGATTTGCGTTTG
Organism: Pseudomonas sp. NBRC 111131; assembly: GCF_001320525.1. NCBI lineage: Bacteria > Pseudomonadati > Pseudomonadota > Gammaproteobacteria > Pseudomonadales > Pseudomonadaceae > Pseudomonas > Pseudomonas sp. NBRC 111131. Next base: position 158,385 of record NZ_BCBH01000009.1, read on the forward strand.
CACGAAGCGACGCCAGGTAGGGACGCCTTGTATGCCATGCTTGATGCTTTTGACGATCTGTTTCAGGGTCTCGATCAATCCAAGCCACTTTTCTTGGGTTGTTATTTCATTAATGTCAGCGCCGAATTCAGCAATCCGGATCATGATATACATAAGCTTTGCGCCCGAAACAAAGAGGCTATGCTGCGATGGATCACACACCACACTTCACTTGTCATAACGTCCAGAGAATCGATAGTTCAAATCTCTGAAACAATTGCTATGTTGCTTGAAGGGGCGATTATTCAGGCTCACGTTCTTGGAGATCTGCACGCTGCTCGCAAAGCCAAAGCCGTGGTTAAACTGCTTCTTGATAAATCTAACTAACTAACTAACTAACTAAATTCATCTGTCCATACAACTCTTTGACCATCAATAAAGGTGGAACGGCAAAGTAGCTTTCCGAAGTTTCAGCAGTGGAGACAAGTCGTGTAGTGCCGGAACGGGCCACTTATCGGCTTCCAGTCCTCGATCAATGCCCCAAGTCAAGTCAGTTGCAACCGTACCGCCCCTGCCACAGCAGCGGCACCAAGATCAGCGCCAAGGCCGGGAAGATCATCCAGTTGACCGCTTGCCAGCCCGAGCTGTGCAGGATCGACCCCGCGAGGAACGACACGGCCGCCGTGGCGGCGAAGACGAAGAAGTCGTTCATGCCCTGCGCCTTGCCCCGCTCGGCCGGGGTGTGGCAGTCGGTGACCATCGCCGTGGCGCCGATGAAACTCAAATTCCAGCCGATGCCCAACAGCGCCAGCGAGCCCCAGAAGTGGGACAGGCCGAGCCCGCCCAGGGCCACCACCCCGGAGGCGGCGAGCAGCACCATGCCGACGGCGGTCACGCGCTCCTTGCCGTAGCGCACCATCAGTCGCCCGGTGAAGAAGCTCGGCCCGAACATCGCCAGCAGGTGCCACTGTATTCCTAGGGCGGCGTTGTCCACCGAATGCCCGTGGTTGACCATCGCCACCGGCGCGGCCGTCATCACGAACGCCATCACCCCATAGGACACCACGCCCGCAGCCACGGCCAGCAGATAGCGCGGCATCGCCAAGAGCTGCAGCACCGTCCGACCGCTATCGGCGACTGCTTCGGCCTGGGTCTGGCTCGGCGTGCGCAGCATCAGCAGGATCGGCAAGGCGATCAGCGGCAGCAGCGCCTGGCTGAGGAAGCTGCCAACGTAGGGCGTGCCCGCTACCGCATCGCGCGTGAAGATCACCAACTGCGGCCCGATGATGGCGCCCGCGAGACCGCCCACCATGACCCAGGAAATGGCCTTGGCCTTAAGCGCGTCCTCGGCGGTGTCGGCGGCTGCGAAGCGGTAGCTCTGCACATACGCGCCGTAGAAGCCCGCCAGGAAGGTGCCGGCGCAGAAGATCCAGAACGAGGCCAGCATGATGCCCAACGCGGCGATCAGGCCCGAGGCCACGCCGAAGCCGACCCCCACCACGTATCCGTTGCGGCGGCCATGGTGCCGCATGATGAAGGCGGCAGGCAAGGTGCCGATGGCAAGACCCAGGCCGAACAGACTCACGGGCAAGGTGATCCAGGCCGAATTCTTGGCAAGCTGCTGGCCGACCAGCCCACCCAGCGACATCACGATGGGCGCGCTGGCGCCGCCGAGCGCCTGCGCGGCGGTGAGAACGCCGATGTTTCGGCGCGTGATGCTCTGGTCGGTCATGGGCGTCTTTCTTATTCGTTTGTCTGGCCGGAAATATTACACGCATGAATATATATTCAGTTATATGGACATGCGATGCTCACGAACCATCGCGAGCCGGTCCATCCTCGGAAGCCCCGGCGGAAGCAGCACCGTGCAGGGCCAATGCGAGCAGGTGCTCTTTCACCTGGATCAGTTGCTCCATGCGTTCCTCAACACAGGCGAGATGGCCTTGGACAGCCTGCCTTAGCAGCTCAGGTTCCAGGAACCCCTCATGTGCCCAACCCAGTAGGCGGCGCACGTCATCCAGGCCGATTCCCGAGGCACGGTAGTTGCGAATCAGGTGAAGCCGTTCGACATGGGCCGGGCCATAGCGCCGATAGTTGTTGCGTGACCGCTCCGGGGCTTGCAACAGGCCCTCCCGCTCGTAGAACCGAATGTTCTCCGGGGGGGTGCCCGTCAAGCGCGCAAGTTCACCGATCCTCATCCGGTTCTCCGTGCGCAACGATGGGGAACGCCGCCGTTGCGCATAGCCCTTATCCCGGCGACCGGGCGGATGGTTGCCCGGTGGCGCCCGATTGCACCGTGTGCTCAGTCCAGCCGCCACCCAGCGCCTTGTAGAGGTGGATGAGGTTGTTCAGCCGCGTCAGGCGCGTGCGCACCAGGGTCTGCTGCGCACCGTACTGTGTGCGTTGCGCATCGAGCAAGGTGAGGTTGTCGTCCACGCCTTCCTGGAAGCGTTGCTCGGCTAGTTGGTAGGCTTTCTGGCTAGCCGCTACCAGGAGCTGCTCCGAGCGGATCTGCTCATCAAGCGTGCGCTTGCCCGCCAAGCCGTCAGCCACCTCAGCAAAGGCCGCCTGGATAGACTTCTCGTAGTTGGCGATTTCGATCCTCTTTTGTACCTGTGCCACGTCCAGATTGGCTCGCAACGCGCCGCCGCGGAAGATGGGCAGCGTGATCTGCGGCAGGAAGCTCCAGGCCCGCGAGCCCGAATCGAACAGGCCGTCCAGCGAAGCGCTGGCCGTGCCCGCCGAGCCCGTGAGGCTAATCGTCGGGAAGAACGCGGCCCGCGCCGCGCCGATGTTGGCGTTGGCGCCGATCAGCATCTGCTCGGCGGCGCGGATGTCCGGCCAACGCGCGAGCAGTTCGGACGGCAGGCCGCTCGGCAGGTCGGTCGGCACGATGTCGTCCGGCAGCGCCACGGCCTCGTCAAGCTGCCGGGACAGCTCCGGCGTCAGCGGCTGGCCCAGCAGCAGCACCAGCGCGTTGCGGTCCTTGGCCGCCTGCCGCGTGTAGGCGGCGCGGTTGGCCTCGGCGGTGCGCAGCGCGATCTCCGCGCGGCGCAGGTCGAGCTGCGTGGAATTTCCCGCTTCCACCAGTTGGGTGGTCAGGTCATAGGAGCGCTTCTGTGTGGCGAGGGTGTCGCTCGTCAGGCGCAGCAGTTCCTGGTCGGCGCGCAGCGTGAGGTAGGCGCTGGCCACCTCGGACACCAGGCTCATCTGCGTGGCGATGCGGGTCTCGTCGAGGGCCAGGTAGGACGCCAGCGCCCGGTCGTTGAGGCTGCGGATGCGGCCCCACAGGTCCAGCTCCCAGGCGGCCGTCACCCCGGCCACGTCGTAGCGCCGGAGCACGTCGCTTTGCCCCGTGGTACTGAGGTCGGCCGGTACGCGCTCTGACGCGCCGCGGGCGGAAACGCCCAGGTTCGGCAGCATCTCGGCACGCTGGATACGGTACAGCGCCTGAGCCGCCTCCACGTTGAGCGCGGCTTTGTGCATGTCGCGGTTGTTCTCCAGCGAAATGCCGATCAACTGCTGCAGCAGCGGGTCGCGGAAGAAGTCCCGCCAACCGATCTCGGCCGTGATCGCGTCGTCGGGCGTCGCGGCCGCCAGTTCCACATAGGCCGCGCCCGAGGGATAGGCCGTGTCGATCGGCGCTGCGGGCCGGTCATACTTCGGTGCCATGGAGCAGCCAGCCAGCGCCGCCGCGAGGGCGAGCGGCGCCAGCGTCCTGGCGGGTCGTGTGAATGCGAAAGATGTTTTCATGTCGTATGTCCTCCTGGCCGTCATGCGTGCTGGTCGGTCATGCCGCCACGGGCATGGCGCGCTTCGCGGCGCAGCGCCAGCTTGCGCACCACAACGTAGAACACCGGCGTCAGCACCAGGCCGAATACCGTCACGCCCAGCATGCCGGCGAACACCGCGATGCCCATGGCGTGGCGCATCTCGGCGCCCGCACCGCTGGCCAGCACCAGCGGCACCACGCCAGCGATGAAGGCGAACGACGTCATCAAGATCGGGCGCAGCCGCAAGCGCGCGGCTTCGAGCACGGCTGCCAGCGGATCGGCCCCTTCGCTTTCCTTCGCGCGGGCGAACTCCACGATCAGGATCGCGTTCTTGGCAGCCAGGCCGACCAGCACCACGAAACCGATCTGCGTGAAGATGTTGTTGTCGCCCCCAGAGAGCCAGACGCCGGCGATCGCCGAGAGCAGCGCCATGGGTGCAATCAGCAGCACAGCGAACGGCAGCGACCAACTGTTGTACTGGGCCGCCAGGAACAGGAAGGCGAGCAGCACCGCCAGCGCGAAGATGTAGATCGCCGTGTTGCCAACCCGTTTTTCCTGGAAAGTCAGGTCCGTCCATTCGTAGGTCATACCGTCCGGCAGCGATTCGCTCACGATCTTCTCAATCGCGGCGGTGGCCTGGCCGGACGAGTAGCCCGGCGCTGGCCCGCCGCTGATGTCGGCCGAGGGAAAGCCGTTGTAATGCATCACCCGGTCGGGGCCGGAACTGCGCTCGATGGTCGCGATCGCGCTCAGCGGGATCATGTCGCCCGCTGCATTGCGCACCTTGAGCATGCCTATGTCCTCAGCCTGCATGCGGAACTGCGCATCGGCCTGGGCCATGACCCGGTAGGTGCGACCGAAGCGGTTGAAGTCGTTGACGTAGAGCGAGCCAAGGTTGACCTGCAGGGTGTCGAACACCTCGGTCAGCGATACGCCCTGCGACTTGGCCTTCACCCGGTCGATGTCCACCTGCAACTGCGGCGCATTGGTCTGGAAGCTGGCGAGCATGTTCGCCAGTTCGGGCGCCTGCATGGCCTTGCCCATGATCTGGCCCTGTGCCTGCGCAAGCGCCTCGGGACCCAGGCCCGCCCGGTCCTCGATCTGCAGCTTGAAGCCGCCCATCGAACCCAGGCCCGGCACCGGCGGCGGCGGGAAGATGCCAACGAAGCCGTCCGGGATCTGGCTGAACTTGCCCATGAGCTTGCCCTGGATGGCGAAGGCCGACAGCGACGGGTCCTTGCGCTCATCGAAGGGCTTGAGCATGGCGAACATCAGCGCGGTGTTCGGCTGGTTCACCGGTCCATTGACCGACAGGCCCGGGAAGGCCACCACGCTCTCGACGCCCGGCTCAGCCAGTGCGATCTTGGTCATCTCCTTGACGACCGCCTCGGTGCGATCCAGCGAGGCGCCGGTCGGAAGCTGGGCGATGCCCACGAGATAGTACTTGTCCTGGGCCGGCACGAAGCCCGCAGGCACCTTGTGGAAGCCCAGCCAGGTCAGGCCCAGGAAGCCGACGTAGAGCAGCAGCACGATGGCGCTGCCGCGCACCGCGCGGCGCACGCCCCCGACGTAGGAATTCGAGGCGCGATCGAAGAAGCGGTTGAAGCGGCGGAAGAAGCCGCCGAACACGCCGTCGATGATGCGCGTGAGACGATCGGGCTTGGCCGCGCCGTGGTGCGGCTTGAGCAGGATGGCGGCCAGCGCTGGCGACAGCGTAAGCGAGTTGATCGCCGACAGGATGGTCGAGAACGCGATGGTCAGCGCGAACTGGCGATAGAACTCGCCCTGCAGCCCCGACAGGAACGCCGAGGGGATGAAGACCGCTGCCAGCACCGAGGTGATGGCCAGGATCGGGCCAGTCACTTCATCCATCGCCTTGCGCGCCGCATCCTTGGGCGATTCGCCCAGCGCCATGTGGCGCTCCACGTTCTCCACCACCACGATGGCGTCATCCACCACGATGCCGATGGAGAGCACGAGGCCAAACAGCGACAGCGTGTTCAGCGAGAAGCCGAACATGTGCATCACCGCGAACGTGCCGACCAGCGAGACCGGCACGGCGATCAGTGGAATGATCGACGCGCGCCAAGATTGCAGGAACAGCACCACCACGATCACCACCAGGAGGATGGCCTCCAGCAGCGTGACGGCGACGGACTGGAGCGAGGCGCGCACGAAGACTGTGGGGTCGTAGGCGATCTTGTACTCGATGCCTTCGGGGAACTTGGCCTGCAGCCGCTCCATCGTCGCGCGCACCGCGCTGGACGTGTCCAGGGCATTGGAGCCGGGCGTCATCAGGATTTGCAGGCCGACCGCGTTCTCGCCGTCGAGCTGGCCGCGCATGGTGTAGTTGTCCGAGCCCAGTTCCAGGCGTGCGACGTCGCGCAGGCGGGTCACCTGGCCGTTGGCGCCGGCCTTGATCACGATGTCGCCGAACTGCTCTTCGGTGGTCAGGCGCCCCAGCGCATTGACGCTGACCTGGAAGGCGGCCGACGCATTCGGCTGCTGGCCGATCGAGCCGGCTGCGACCTGCACGTTCTGCTCGCGGATGGCGGCGACCACATCGCTGGCGGTCATGCCCCGCGATGCGACCTTCTCGGGGTCGAGCCAGACGCGCATTGCGTACTCGCCTTCACCGCCGATGATCACGTTGGCGATGCCCGGCAGGCGCGCCAGTTCGTCGCGCACGTTGAGCATCGCGTAGTTGGACACGTACAGCGGGTCGTAGCGGTCCCCCGGCGAGAGCATATGCACCACCATGAGAATATCGGGCGCGGTCTTGTCGGTGACCACGCCGATGCGCTGGACCTCGGGCGGCAACCGGGGCAGCGCGCGTGAGACGCGGTTCTGCACCTGGATCTGCGCGACGTCGGGGTCGATGTGCTGCTCGAACGAGATGGTCAGCACCATCCGCCCGTCCGTGGACATCTGGGACTGCATGTACATCATGCCTTCCACGCCGTTGACCGCCTGCTCCAGCGGCGATGCCACGGTGTCGGCGATCACCTGCGGGTTGGCGCCGGGATAGCTGGCGGTGACCTGCACCGTCGGCGGCGTGACCTGGGGGTACTCGCTCAGGGGGAGCTGGAAATAGCTGATCGCGCCCGCGATCAGCATCAGCACCGACAGGACGATGGCGAAGATCGGCCGGTTGATGAAGAAGCGGGGGAAATTCATTTGCGGGCCTCCGCCGAGCCGGCCGCGCCGTCAGCCTTGGCGGGGTCCGCGCCACCGGCCTTGGCAGGCGCCGCAGCGGGAGCCGGAGCGTTTGCCGCAGCCTTGGTCGCGCCGGTCGCGCCGGCGGCCGGTGCCGCGGGCGCCTGCATGGGCACCATGCGCGGCGTGACCGCCATGCCGGGGCGCACGAGGCCCTTGATGATGATCTTCTCACCGGCCTGCAGGCCGCCGTTGATGACGCGCAGCCCGTCCACCACCGGCCCCAGTTCGATGGGCCGGTACTGGGCCTGGTTGTTCTCGCCCACGACCAGCACGTAGTTGCGCCCTTGGTCGGTGCCCACGGCCTGATCGTCGATCAGGACGGCCTCGCGCGCCGCGCCGGTGGACAGCTTGGCCCGGGCGAACATGCCGGGTGCCATGCGCCCATCCGGGTTGGGCACAACGGCGCGCGCGCGGATCGTGCCGGTGCTTCGGTCAATGGTGTTGCCCACGAAGTCGAGCGCGCCCCTGTGCGGGAAACCCTTGTCCGTGGTCAGCCCGACCTGCACGGGCAGCGAAGCCTTGCTACCGGCGCCCGCAGCGGGCCGCGAGCGGCTGACGACGTTGAGATAGGTGGCCTCATCAATGTCGAAGTACACGTGCAACGGGTCGATGGATACGATCGTGGTCAGCAGCGTGGCCGCGCCGGCGCCGCCACCGCTGACCAAGTTGCCCTCGGTCACGAGCACGCGGTCGACGCGCCCGGCGATGGGCGCAGTGACGCGGGCGTAGGACAGGTCCAGCTGAGCCGCAGCAACGGCGGCCTTAGCCGCCTGCACCTGAGCCTGGCGCGCGTTGCGTGCGGAGGCGGCATCGTCATAGGTCTTGCGCGCGACGGCGCCGGTCGCCACCAGGCGCTCGGCGCGGTCAAAGTCGGCCTGGGCCTGGCTGGCCAGCACCTCGGCCTGACGCAGTTGCGCCACGGCCGTGTCGAGCGCAACCTGGAACGGCCTCGGGTCGATCTGGAACAGCAGTTGGCCCTTGCGCACGAGGCTACCTTCGGGAACGCTCACCGCATCGACGGCGCCGCCGACCCGCGAGCGCAGCTCGACGGTCTTGGGCGCGGCCAGGAAGCCGGTGTACTCGGCCGATGGCGCGACCGTGCGGTAATGACCTCGGCCACGGGCACCTGCGGCGCCATCGGCGCGCCCGCCGGGGGCGCCGCGGCCTTGCCCTCGTCCTTGGCGTCGCGGGCAGCGATCGCTATCCCCCCGACGGCTGCGATGACGCCTGCCACCACAATGATTCTGATTTTTTTACGCATGGAAGTGACCCTTTCTTGGATGCAGGACTCCGGCCCTTCCGAAGCGCTCTGCAGACATTTGTGTGGAGGCTAGGCGTTACAACGACGGCAAGGTCAAGCCCTCTTGTTGCCTCAGCGGGCAGACGGCACGGACAAGGTGGTGGGACGCCCGGCGTCGTCGCCGTGGTTGGCCTCCGGCGCGCCCTTGAAGCGCAGCAGGCGCAGTGCGTTCAGCGTGACCAGGGCCGTGGCGCCGGTGTCGGCCAGCACGGCAACCCACAAGCCGGTGATACCCAACACGGTGGTGACCAGGAACAAGCCCTTGAGGCCAATGGCGAATACGACGTTTTGGTGAATGTTGGCCATCGTCGCCCGCGACAGGGCCACCAGGTGGGCCACGTCCGTGACGCGGCTCTTGAGCAGCGCGGCATCGGCGGTTTCCAGCGCCACGTCCGTGCCGCCGCCCATGGCGATACCCACGTCGGCGGTCGCCAGGGCCGGCGCGTCGTTGATGCCGTCGCCGACCATCGCCACCTTGGCATCACGCTTCATCTCGTTGACCAAGCGCAGCTTGTCCTGCGGCAGCAGCTCGGCCTCCCACTCGATGCCCAGCTTGCCGGCGATCGCCTGCGCGGTGCGGCGGTTGTCGCCGGTCAGCATGACCGAGCGCACGCCCATGGCGTTGAGCTGGGCCACGCCTTCGCGCGCGTCGCGGCGGGGCTCGTCGCGCAGGGCCAGCAGGCCCAGAACGTTCTTGCTGGCTTCGTCGAACAGGACCACCACGGTCTTGCCGCCATCCTCCAGCTTGTCGATTTCCCTGCGGTGCGCGGCTGTCAGCGTGGCCGTCTGTTCCGCATGGGCGGGCGATCCGACAGCGAGCGCACTGCCGTTCACGGTGGCGCGCACCGCCTTGCCGGCAATGGCCGATGCGCCCGTGGCCTGGGGAATCGCCACGTCCAGGCTCTTGGCATGGGCGACAATGGCCTTCGCCAAGGGATGGTTTGAGCCGGACTCGACAGCGGCGGCAAGCGCAAGGACCTGTTGATGCTTGAACAGCCCGAAGGGCAGGACCTCGGTGATGCGCGGCTTGCCCTCGGTCAGCGTGCCAGTCTTGTCGAAGGCAATGGCGCGCACGCGGCCGATGGTTTCCAACGCGTTGCCACCCTTGATCAGCAGGCCCCGTCGCGTGGCCACCGCAAGGCCCGAGGCGATGGCCGCCGGTGTGGAGAGCACCAGCGCACATGGGCAGGCAATCAACAGCAGTGCGAGGCCGCGGTACAGCCAGGTACCCCAGTCGCCACCCATGGCAAGTGGCGGAACCACCACGATCAACGCCGCGATGGCCATGACGGCAGGGGTGTAGTAGCGGCTGAACTTTTCGATGAAGCGAGCCGTGGGCGCCTTGGAGGACTGCGCCTGCTCCACCAGTTGGATGATGCGAGAAATGGTGTTGTCCGATGCCGTCTTCTCGACTTGTACTTCGAGCACGCCATCGACGTTGATGGAGCCGGCGAACACGTCGGCACCGATAGCCTTTTGACGCGGTACGGACTCGCCGGTGATAGGCGACTCGTCCAGGCTGCTTTCACCGCGGAGGATCTTGCCGTCCGCAGGCACCCGGTCACCAGGGCGCACCAGCACGCGGTCGCTCACGCGCAGGGAAGCGGCGGGCACTTCGCGCTGCCCGCCCGCGGCATCGAGCAGTACCGCCGTCTTAGGCACCAGGGAGGCCAGCGCCTTGATGCCGGCGCGCGCGCGGCCGGCGGCCACGCTTTCCAGCAGCTCGCCGATCGCGAACAGGAACACCACGGCAGCAGCTTCCTCGGCCTCGCCTATCACGAGCGCGCCCAGCGAGGCGACGACCATCAGCGTTTCGATAGAGAACGGCGAGCCTGACACAGCCAGCGCGAAGGCTTTGCGAGCGAACGGCAGCACGCCCGCGATCACCGCAGCGGCGAAGATCCATTCAGCGTAGCCAGGAACGAACTGCGCGATCGCGTAGGCCGAGCCCATCAGGCCGCCCAGGCCCAGCACGTGCTTGCCTTTCTTCGTCTGCCACCAGCGCTGATGGCGCGCCGTCGATGCTGCTGCTGGGGCCGCGGGTGCTGAGCCATCATGGCGGCGCACGTCGGAGACGCCGAAGCCCAGGCTCTTGATGGTCTTCTCGATGTGGCCGAGCTGCGTGGGGCCGCCAGACGCGAGCGTCAATTCCAGCGTTTCTGCGGTGAAGTTTATGCGGGCATCGGACACGCCATCCATGCGAGCGAGCGCCGTTTCGATCTTGCCGACGCAACTGGCGCAGTCCATGCCCTCGACGCGCATGGACACGTTGGGGGGCGTGCTGGGTGCTCCACGGGAGGCAGAGGCCGGCGCATGGTCATGCCCGCTGCAGGCCCCGTGATCGTGACCGTGGTCATGGGCATGGGCATGGCCGTGAGCATGGCCATGCCCATGGTCATCACCGCACGCTTTGCCGTGCGAATGATCGTGCCCGTGGTCGTGGGCATGCCCATGGTCATGGTGGCCGCCGCAGCCGGCGTGGTCATGCGCGTGGGCCGCATGGCACGGTGCAGGTGCTGCGGACATTTCGGACGCGGGCAGTGCCTGCACGTCGAAGCCCAGGGACCGGATTTTCTTGGCAATGTCGCGTGCAGTATTTCGGCTACTTGTGCTGCGCGTCAACGTCAGCGTCTCATTTGTAAAATTAACCTGTACATTTGATACGCCATCAATTCGACCAAGCGCTGTTTCAATCTTGCCGACGCAACTGGCGCAATCCATACCTTCGACCCGAAAGCCCAGTTGTTCGTCCTGCGCTCCTGTGCCGTCCAATGTTTCCAAAGACATATCAATCTCCTGGTTCTCTGAGTAATCGCCGTGGCAGGACGCACAAATCAGCGATCGGAATGTTATGCAAACAAATGAACACTTGTTTGTATGTTTATTCAAAAAAAAGAAAGAATCTCTTTCTGGCTGAACCATCCGACCGCTGCTTTATGCAGCTGCCATTAAGTCATTTTTTGTTGCGCAGCATCTGGTAGGTTTCAAATGCGGTGCGGTAGGCATCACTATAGGTATCAGGCGTCTGCTCACCAGCCCAGAATCCAGCCATTCCCGCAACCTGCCAATCTGCCAAATCACTCTTTACTTGAGCACGAGTCAATGCCACCGGAGCCTTGTAAGCCGCACCCAGCTTGAGCTGGAGATAGCTCTCGTAGGCTTGTTGGTAGGCTTGGGTGTGCGAAGCGGTGGTGATTCCGCGCGAGGTGAACGCGTGCATGCCGGAGATTTTCCACAGTTCCAAATCAGCCATCACTTCAGCACGAGTCTTTCCTGCTGAGGGCGCCTGATACATATCACCTTGGGTCAATTGCAAGTAGCGCTGAAAGGCAGCCTGGTATTGAGGGCTGAACGTATCCGGGCCGCTTTCGCCGCGAGACAACGCTTCCAACCCAGATTGCCTCCAAGCAGCCAGATCCTCCTGGACCTGTTGCCGTGTCATATCTGCGGCGAACGGTTGAGCGTTTACTCCAGCAGCAAAAAGTGCGGAAAGCAGAACAGCAAAGCGAATTTTCTTGGACATGGTCAATACTCCTTGACGTTAAAAATAATGGCGTGGTCCTTACGCCTTTCGGATACCCCGTAGACAAATAATAACACACATGAAGATATGTTCAAGTGTTTATTTTTAGAGTGCTTTTTGCTTGGGGTCTTCTAGGCATTCAGCAAGGCGCGCCGGTGTCTCTCTAGATTAATAGCCAAAAAAAGCCTACCCCTTGAAGGCGTAGGCCGGCGCGCACTCACATGTTCAGTCAATCGTCGTGTCTGTCCTCCGAAATGTGAACCGCCATGTCCTGGAGTACCTGGCTGACGTGCTGGTCGGCAATGCCGTAGAAGATGTGCTTGGCTTGGCGCTCGCCGCGCACGAGGCGCGCGCCGCGCAACAGGCGCAGGTGATGGCTGACCAAGGACTGCGACAGGTCTAGCGAGCCAGCAATGTCGCCCACTGCGACCGATCCGCGCATGCACTGCAACAGGATTTTCAATCGCGATTGGTCGCCCAGCAGGCGGAAGGTCTCTGCCAGAACAGCGACGTCACTTTGCGATAGTGCGAGGACATCAGTGGTCGTGCCGTGGTTAGAGGTCGAACATTGCACAATAGCGGCGCTGGTGGTTTTGCGGGATGTCATGGATTCAAACCCTCAAGTGAACTGCGAACCGTCTAGCACGGCCTCAATGCTTGTGACCGGGAGCGGAGTGGTCATGGTCATGATTGTGCTCACTGTGGTCGTGGCCGCTGTGGTCCTGACGGCCTGTCGTGGGTTGCAGGCTGCAGATGTTCTCGTCAGCCTCCGAGTTCCAGTCGATTCCGACTGTGGCGTGTTCGATGCTGAACTGCTCTCGCAGCACCGCCTCGACGCGCTTGACCACAGCTCGCGCCTCCTCGTCCACGTTGGGTCGAACGTGTAGCGTGGCCATCGTGCGACCGGAAGTGAGTTGCCACACGTGAACATGGCTGACAGCCGCCAGGCCGGGCACAGTGCTCATCAGGCCTTGTTCCACCTTTTCCGGCGAAGCGTCCTCTGGCGCACCCTCCAACAGGATATGGATCGACTTGGCCAGGAGCTTCCAGGCGCTGCGCAGAATCAACGCCGCTACTAGAACCGACAGGATGGGGTCGATCGGAGTCCAGCCGGTGAAGTAGATGACGATCGCTGCAACGATGGCGCCGACAGAGCCGAGCAGGTCACCCATCACGTGGAGGATGGCACCTTTCACATTGACGTGATCGGTTTCGCCGCGGGTCATGATCCACAGCACGAGGACGTTGATCAGTAAGCCGAGCACGGCGACGATCATCATCGGGCCGGCGAGGATGACGGGCGGCGCCTGCAGCCGCTCCCACGCCTCGTAGGCGATCCATGCGACGATCGCGAACAGGGTCACGGCGTTCAGGAAGCCGGCGATGACCTCGAAGCGCAGGTAACCGAATGTGCGTTTGCTGTCGGCTGCGCGGCGACCGAATCGGAAGGCAGCGTAAGCCAGGGCAAGTGCCACGGCGTCGGTCAGCATGTGGCCAGCATCGGCAAGTAGGGCTAGCGAGCCCGACAGCACGCCGCCGACAGCTTCCACGAGCATGAAGCCGAAGATCAGGAAGAAGGAAACCAGAACCTTGCGCTCGTTGGCGCTCGTCACTGTGGGGGTGTGGTCGTGATCATGGTCGTGACCATGGTCATGTGCATTGGATTGGGACATGGGCGCCTCTGCTGGTTGAGTGTTTGACTATGGCGAAATATAACACATGAATATGTGTTCATGTGATATATTTTCGCTCACCCTTCTCAGCCTCCGAAGCCATGCGTTGTGATGCCGCAACGAGAAAATGTGCCTATCCTTTCGGCCAGATACGGTGCAGGTCATCCAGAATCAGCTGGTGATGGTGCCTGCCTTGGTCTGCGTGTGTGCGTAAATGAGGGTGATCCGGCGGCAAGCTGGGGTGGTCATGCGCCACGTCAGAAGGGTCGCTGGCCGGCCACAGCCAGAGCGTCAGCGCCACGCCGGCCAAGCCGACCAGGGACATGACAATGAAGGTCGATGGCAAGCCCATGACCGCGCCGAAGCGGCCGGCAAGTGGGTAGCAGATGAGCCAACAGGCGTGCGACAGCGCGAAGTGTGCCGCGAAGATCGCAGGACGGTCCTCGGCATGGGCCGAGCGGCGCAGAAGACGGCCGGATGGCGTTTGCGCCACGCTGTAGCCAAAGCCGATGATCAACCACAGCGGCAGCAACAATGCATAGCTCGGCAGCAGTGCGCCGATCCCCGTGCCCACGACCAGTACGGTAGCGCCGGTGAGCATCGCGGTTCGGTCGGCCACCTTTTCCAGTAAGGATGGCAGAACGAAGGCTGCCACCATCGAACCGCCTCCGAATGCCGCCAGTGCCGACGCCACTTCGACCTCGCCTAGGCCAAAGCGCGCCTTCACGAGAACCACCGTGTTCACGATCACCATGGCGCCCGCCGCCGAGACGGCCAAGCTGATCGCCAGCAGGCCCCGCAGGCGTGGCGTAGCGAGATAGATGCGTGTGCCGCGGGTCGTGCGATCCCAAATGCCGCGGCGCGGTCCGGGAATAGTTGTGGGCAACCGCACGCTGACCACGAGCGCGGCTGAAACGAGGAAACCGAGCACTGTTCCCGCGAACAGGTTGTGAAAGCTGATGACGGTCAGCAGCGCAGCAGCCAGCATCGGGGAAATCAGGCTTTCCAGGTCATAGGCCAGCCGGGACAGCGACAGCGCCTTCGTGTAGTCCTCTTCATCGGGAAGGATGTCCGGGATAGTGGCTTGGAAAGTCGGCGTGAAGCCGGCGGATGCCGCTTGCAGGACAAAGATCAGCAGATAGATCTGCCAGACCTCGGTGACAAAGGGCAAACAGATCGCGACAACCGCTCGTACCAGGTCCAGCGCTACGAGCAATGACCGTCGCGGGAACTGGTCGGCGAAGGCCTGTGCGACTGGAGCGACTCCCACATAGGCCAGCATCTTGATAGCCAGCGCCGACCCGAGCACCGCACCTGCATCGGCCCCGGCCAGCTCGTAGGCAAGTAGGCCGAGCGCTACCGTCATCAGGCCTGTGCCGACGAGTGCGATCACCTGCGCGGTGAACAGGTGGCGGTAGGTGCGGTTCTTTAGGACGGAGAGCATCGAGAGACCTCAGAGCAGTCTGGTTAGCGCCTTCATTTCGGCTAGAACGGAGTCCTCATCATGAGATAGGCAGTGGTCGATGTGGTCATGGATCAGGACGCGCTTGGCCGCTGTGACGGCGCTCTCCACCGCAGCGAGCTGGCGAGCGATGTCCAGGCAGGTTTCTTCTCCTTCGATCATCCCGATGACGTGTCGCAGATGACCCTCGGCGCGCTTGAGCCGTTTCACGAGATCTGGGTGGCTGGTGTGCTTGTGCATCTCTTTCATGCAGCAATCATATCCCCCCCCGGGGGATATGCTCAAGGAGTCTGCATAGCTGTTTGCGCAGTGGATTAGCCCCACCTCGCCTCTCGATGTCTTGCGCCCGACGCCCTCTCTAAGGCGATTGGTGCTCAAAGGATGTAAGGTTTTCTTTCCCATTCATATGAATAGATATACAATTGTTCATATCCAAGCCAGTGAACAGTGGCTTTTCAACGACAAGCACTTGCTCGGAAAGAGAACACCCAGCCGGGGGTAAGTACTGATGCAACACCGATGGAGAATTGAATGCTTCGCAAAGACATACGCAAGGGATGGATATGGGCGGTATCCACGCTTTGGGCCGGCACCGTGCTAGCCCAGCCAGTAGCCGCCCCTCACGTCCCATCCAGACCAGACAGCCACATGGTCGCCCAATTGTGGGAGTCAGCTTGGCAGCGGCAGCCAGAAGCCGCTGGAGAAGGCGCCTGGCAGCAGGCCGCCCAAGCACGCCAAGAGACGGCCGGCAGTTGGGTGGCAGGTCCGATGGCGCTGGAAGCCTCCACCAAAACTGATCGGTTCAACAACCGCAACGGACAGCGCGAATATGAAGTCGGGGTGGCTATTCCCCTTTGGATGCCTGGTGAGCGCGCCTCGTCGGCACGCTGGGCGGACGCGGAAAGCCTCGCGCTATCCAGCCGGATGCTGGCCGCCAAGCTACGCACGGCCGGACAGGTTCGCCAGGCATGGTGGGCATGGCAGCGTGCCCAGGCCGAATTGGTGGCGGCGCAGGATCGCACCCGCAGCGCGGACGAGTTGGCGCAAGATGTGGCTCGCCGGGTTCGCGCGGGCGACCTGGCGCAAGCCGACAGAAACCAGGCCGATGGCGCCTTGGCGTCGGCTCGTAGTGCCCTGGCCATTGCTCAGGCCGAAGAAATCACGCAGCGCGAGGCGTTGTTGGCACTGACCGGCATCGAGAGTATCCCGTCGCAGGCCGATTCCGCGCAGCCGGAGCAGTCAGGTGTCCGAGTTCAACCGGCATCGGCACAGCCGTCCGGCGCGTTGTTGGGTAACCACCCTGCGCTGCTGGAACTGCAGCACAAGGCGCTGGCGGCCCGCCGCTCTGCGGAACTGGTGTCCCATCAGAAGTACGCCAACCCCGAACTGACCCTGGCGACCACGCGGGATCGGGGCGGCTACGGCGAACGCTACAACCAGACGATCACGGTGGGTGTGCGCATTCCCTTCGGTACGGGTAGCCGTCATACCGAGCAATTGTCCAGCGCCAATGCGCAGGCACTGGAGGCTGAGTCGGCACTCGCGGCCCAGCGCACCCGGCTACTCTCGGAAATTCGAACTGCCCAATCGCGCGAACTGGCAACCAGCACCCAGATGCAGGCCGCTTCGGAGCGCCAGCGACTAGCCCAACAAACGCGCACCTTCTACCAAAAGTCGTTCGCGATGGGCGAGACGGACATGCCGACACGCCTTCGCATCGAGCAGGAGGCCACCGAGGCCGAGCGCGCGGCGCTGCTCGCCAAGGTGGAGCATGCCGCGGCCATCTCGTCCCTGTTGCAGGCACAAGGCACGCTGCCGCAGCCGACCGAGACTTTCACTGACATCTCCGGCACGCGCTGATCGGCGCGCGCTCAACCATCCTGGAACCTTAGAAATGTCGCAATCCTCTTTCTGGCGTGCAGCTGCCTTGTCCAGCCTCCTGCTTGGCAGTAGCGCAACGTGGGCCGGCGACGGCCATGACCATGGCGAAGCCGCTCCTGCCCCCGCAGCGGCCGCGCTTCCGCGCTTTGCCGCAGTTTCCGATGACTTCGAACTGGTGGGTGTGCTGAACGGCCAGCGTCTCACACTCTACCTCGACCATGCTGCCGACAACCGGCCGGTGACCGATGGCGAGCTGACCCTCGAGCTGGGTGGTCAACAGGTAAAGGTCAGCTCACACGGGGTTGGAGAGTTCGAGGCCGATCTGACTGAGCCGCTATCCGATGGCGAGACCTCAATCATGGCCACTATTACTGCGCAGGGCCAATCGGACCTGTTGACGGGCGTTCTCGATGTTCATAGCGAAGACGCCGAACACGAGCATGCCGTCGCATCCGGCCGTGTGGTCGTACTAGGTGGCGGTGCCGCAGTCCTCGGCGTCGGTGTCCTAGCGTGGGCGCTGCGCAGACGTACACGCACCAACGGTGCACTGCGAGGTGCAGCATGAAGCGCAACTTCCGTTTCCTAATGACGACGGCCATGGCGGCTGCATTGGCTCTGGCTGCTCCCGCGTTCGCTCACGACGGCCATGACCACGGCGACGAAGCGCCGGCTGCGTCTTCCAATGGCCCCCAGCGCCAGCCTGATGGCAGCGTGTTTCTTCCGAAACCGTCGCAACGTCAGATCGGTGTACGCACCCAGCTGATCAAGCAGGAGCCCTTGGCCCGCAGCCATGAACTGGCTGGCAAAGTAATCATGGACCCGACGACAGGCGGCAAGGTCCAGGCAATGGTAATGGGCCGGCTGGTGCCCGGGCCGGATGGTCTGCCGCAGATCGGCCAATCCGTGCGCAAGGGCCAGGTGCTGGCTTACATCGAACCGGCCAGCGGTGTGCTGGAGCGCTCAGGCCAGATGGCCCAGGTTGCCGAGCTGCGTGCGGGCCAAGCGCTCGCGCAGAAGCGCTTGGCCCGGCTGCGCGAGCTGTCGGAGACCGTGCCCCGCAAGGAGATCGAAGCAGCCGAAAGCGAAGTGAACAGCCTGACCGAACGCGCCCGCGCCTTGAGCGGGGGCCTCGCCGGCAGGGACGTACTGAAGGCCCCAGTCAGCGGCGTCATCGCATCCAGCCCCGCAGTTGCCGGGCAGGTCGTGGATGCGCGCGAACTGGTGTTTGAGGTGGTCGATCCGACCCAACTGCGCATCGAGGCGCTTGCCTACGATCCGGCAATGGCACAGAACCTGGCCGGTGCTGCACTCGCAGTAGGCGGTCAGAAGGTGCCGCTGAGCTTCGTCGGTGCCGCCAGCAGCCTGCGCGAGCAGGCCCTGCCCATGCTGTTCAAGGGCACCAGCGAAAGCCTCTCGCGCTTGGCGGTCGGTATGCCGGTGGTGGTCTTCGTGCAAGAGGCGACGACGGTACCTGGCTACCGCGTGCCTTCCGGTGCGCTGATGAAGAACCCTGCCAACCAGAACATCGTCTGGGTCAAAGACCAGGCCGAGCGCTTCGAGCCGCGTGTCGTGAACATCACTCCTTTGGATGGTGCATCCATCGCTGTCACTTCGGGCCTGGCGGACGGCGACCGCGTGGTTGTCGAGGGCGCGTCCCTGATCAATCAAGTTCGTTGAGGGGCACCATTCCATGTTCAAGTGGCTTCTCGAAAATAGCTTACGAAACCGGCTCCTGGTCATCATCGGGGCGCTGGTGCTGATGGCGTATGGCGCGTTCACCCTGACGCGCACGCCGGTAGATGTCTTTCCCGATCTCAACAAGCCGACCGTCACTCTCATGACGGAGGCTGGCGGCATGGCTGCCGAAGAAGTCGAGCAACTCATCACGTTCCCGCTCGAAACGGCCATGAACGGCCTGCCCAGCGTCGAAAGCGTGCGCTCGGTCTCCAGCGCCGGGCTTTCCTTCATCTACGTGACATTTGACTGGAAGACCGACATCTTCCGGGCGCGCCAGATGGTCTCCGAACGCCTGACGTCCATGGAGGAAGGGCTAGCCCCGGGCGTGACGCCCACTATGGGGCCAATCAGCTCAGTGATGGGCGAGATCATGCAGATTGCAATCCCCATCGGTGCCAAGCCCTCAGGGCAGAAGAACGCAGCCCCGCCGCTGTCGGCCATGGACACTCGCGAGTACGCGGACTGGGTGCTACGCCCCCGGCTGATGGCCATACCTGGTGTTGCCCAAGTCATCCCGATCGGAGGCGAGGTCCGTCAGTTCCAGGTCCAGCCCAACACCACGCGAATGTCAGAGCTGGGCGTGACTGCGTCCGATCTGGATGCGGCTCTCAAGGGCTTCTCCGCGAACACTTCCGGCGGCTTCCTGGAGATCAATGGCCGCGAGTACCTGATCCGCAACCTGGGCCGCACGTCCCGACTCGACGACCTGCGTAACCTGCCTCTCGCGGTGCGTGCGGGCCAACCCATCCTGCTCCACCAGGTCGCCGATGTTCAGTTTGCGCCAGCCATCAAGCGCGGCGATGCGGGCTTCGAGGGCCTGCCAGCCGTGATCCTGGGCATCCAAAAGCAGCCCACGGCCGATACGATTGCACTGACCCGCTCGATCGAGTCAGCGTTGGCGGACATGAAGGGCTCACTGCCGGCTGGCATGGCCGAGCCACAGGTGACCTTCCGACAAGCCAACTTCATCGAGGCGTCCATCAGCACGCTGCAAGGCAAGCTCATCGGCGCATCGGTCTTCGTGGCGGTGATCCTGTTCTTCTTCCTGGGCACTTTGCGCCCCCTGGTGATCGCGTTGACCGCGATTCCTGCCTCGATCTTCGTGACCGGGCTGGTGTTCCACTATTTCGGCCTATCAATCAACACCATGACGCTCGGTGGGCTGGCGATCGCCATCGGCGGTCTCGTGGACGATGCTGTGGTCGATGTGGAGAACATCATGCGGCGGCTCAAGGAGGACCGCACCCGCCACCCTGAGAACCGGCTGACGCCCCTGGTCATCGTTGCCAGGGCCTCGATGGAGGTTCGCTCGGCGATTCTCTACGCCACGATGATCATTGTGCTGGTGTTCCTGCCCCTGTTCGCGCTGCCGGGGATGGAGGGGCGCTTGTTCGTGCCGCTGGGCATCGCCTTCATCGTCTCCACGCTGGCCTCGCTGCTGGTCTCTGTGACGGTCACTCCGGTGCTTTCGTACTACCTGCTGCCCAAGATGAGGACGCTGGACCATGGCGACACTCGGCTTCTAGCCTGGTTGAAGACGCGCTATCAGGGCGGCCTGCAGCGGGTCTTGCAGCGGCCGCGTGCCGCCCTTGGCATGGCCGCTGTGGCTGTCACACTGGCTGTCGCCGCGGTGCCATTCTTCCCGACCACGTTCCTGCCCCCGTTCAATGAAGGAACGTTGCTGGTGGGCCTGCGCCTGAATCCCGGTGTGACGCTGGCCGAATCTTCGGCGCTTGCCCAGCAAGCCGAGCTGCTGGTCGCGCAGGTGCCAGAGGTGCAGCACGTGGGCCGGCGCAGCGGACGGGCCGAGCTGGACGAGCATGCCGAAGGCGTGCATGTCAGCGAGCTGGACGTGGGCCTGCTGCCCGCCTCGGAGCTAAAGCGCTCCATGGAGGAGATCACCGCCGACATCCGTTCGCGTCTGGCTCACTTGCCCGGCTCCATCGGCATTGGCCAGCCGATCTCGCACCGCATCGACCACATGTTGTCGGGGGTGCGCTCGCAGATCGCCATCAAGGTGTTCGGCGAGGACCTGGACGTCCTGCGCGGGCAGGCGGATCTGCTGCGCGCCAAGCTGGCCGGAATTCCGGGGCTTGCTGACCTGGAGATCGAAAAGCAGGTCCTAGCGCCGCAGATCAAAATCCGCGTGGATTATGCGGCGGCGGGACGCTACGGCGTGGCCGCACCGCAAATTCTGTCCACGCTGCAAAGCCTGGTCGAAGGCGAAAAGATCACCGAGGTCATCGAGGGCAACCGCCGCTTCGCGCTGGTGGTTCGCCTGCCCGAGCAGGCGCGGTCGATTGAGGGCTTGAGCCGCATCCTCATCGACACGCCCATGGGTCGGGTCCCGTTGTCGCGCCTTGCCACCATCGAAGACAGCGACGGCCCCAACCAGGTCAGCCGCGACGATGGCCGTCGACGCATAGTTTTGTCGGCCAACGCTCAGGGACGGCCGCTGTCCGAAGTAGTGGCCGACATACGCAGCGTCGTCCAAGAAGTGCGCTTGCCCGAAGGCTACTTCATCACGCTGGGCGGCCAGTTCCAGGCACAAGAGGAAGCCTCGCGACTGGTGGGCCTGCTGTCCATCGTCTCCCTGACGCTCATGTTCGTGGTGTTGTACACGCGCTACAAGTCGGTCGTCCTATCAGCGCTCATCATGGTGAACATTCCATTGGCCCTGGTCGGCGCCGTGTTGGGGCTGTGGCTGTCTGGCCAGCCGTTGTCCGTGGCCGCCCTGGTCGGCTTCATCACGCTCGCGGGTATTTCTGTGCGCAACGGCATCCTGAAGGTGAGCCACTACCTCAACCTCATGCGCATGGAGGGCGAGGACTTCGACCAGAAGATGATCGTGCGTGGCTCGCTCGAACGGCTTTCCCCGGTTCTGATGACCGCGCTGGTCACGGCCTTCGCGCTGGCCCCGCTGCTGTTCGAGGCGTCCCGACCCGGTACTGAGATCCTGCACCCCGTCGCGGTGGTGATCTTCTCGGGGCTGGTCAGCTCCACGCTGCTAGACACCTTCCTTACACCCGCCATGTTCTGGCTGTTCGGCCGCAAGCCTGCCGAACGCCTGCTGGACGACCGCGACGCGGAGGCATTCTGATGCAACGCCTTCTGTCACCCGATTTCAACCACCGTAACCCTATAGGAGCTTTCATGTCTGTTCGATTTCGTTCCCTCACGGCCGGCACCGCCCTCGCCCTGGCATCCGTCACCGCCTTCGCCGCAGGCGACCATGACCACGCGCATGACCACAAGCCGCTGCATGGTGGCGTCGTGACCGAAGTCCGGGACGTGGACTACGAGTTGGTCGTTCAGCCCGCAGCAGCGCAACTCTACCTGCGCGACCACGGCAAGCAGGTCAATGTAAGCAACACCAAAGCCAAGCTCACACTGTTGACCGGCTCACAAAAGCAGGAGGTGCAACTCACGCCTGCCGCGGACGGAAGCCGCCTCGAAGGCAGCGGGACCTTCGCCGCAGCCAAGGGCACGAAGGCCGTCGTCCAAGTCGAACGTGGGGGCAATACCGCGAGCGCCCGGTTCGTTCTGCCGTAGTGTTCAACGTGATCGTCAGGGAACGAGCTGTAATCTGGCGACCACCTGACAAAAGGCGCGACATAGGCGCTCACTATTTCCTCAAAAACTTTGGAGATGTAAATCATGGAAATGCATTTCGACGTCATTGTTATCGGTGCCGGCCCAGGCGGATACATCGCGGCCATTCGCGCTGCCCAATTAGGCATGAAGGTCGCTTGTGTAGATGCCTGGAAGAACAAGGACGGAAAGCCAGCACCTGGCGGCACCTGCAACAACATCGGTTGTATCCCTTCGAAAGCGCTACTGCAGTCGTCAGAGAACTTTGAACAAGCCAAGCACCACTTTGGCACGCACGGCATCTCCACGGGTGATCTGCGCATGGATGTGACCACGATGTTGGAACGTAAGAATCAGGTCGTGAAGTCCAGCAACGAAGGCATCCTTTATCTGTTCCGCAAAAACAAGGTCCAGTTTTTCAACGGCCTGGCGTCTTTCACCAGGACTGTCGATGGTGGCTTCGAGGTGAGCGTCGCCGCCGATGAGGCTGTTACCTTGGTGGGCAAGCAGATCATCGTTGCCACAGGCTCCAACGTGCGGCCACTCCCCAACCTACCGTTCGATGAGCGGGTCGTGCTCTCCAACGACGGCGCGCTGGACATCGCGGCCGTGCCCGATCGGTTGGCCGTCATCGGTGCCGGCGTGATCGGCCTGGAGCTGGGCTCCGTTTGGCGCCGCCTGGGGGCGGATGTCACGATCCTCGAAGGCTTGCCCAGCTTCCTGCCAATCGTCGACCAAGCCATCGCCAAGGAGGCGAAGAAGGCGTTCGACAAGCAAGGCCTGAAGATCGAACTAGGTGCGAAGGTTCGCGAAGTCAATGCAACCGAGGCTGGCGTGACTATTCACTACACCGACAGCCAGGGCCAGACGCAGTCCTTGCAGGCAGACAAAGTGATCGTGGCTATCGGCCGTGTGCCCAACACCGAAGGCCTGAATCCGGCCGCCGTGGGACTCCAACTGGATGAGCGCGGCGCCGTGCTGGTGGACGATGAATGCCGCACCAGTGTGCCCGGCATCTGGGCCATCGGTGACGTGGTGCGTGGCCCGATGTTGGCGCACAAGGCGGAAGAGGAAGGTGTCGCAGTGGCCGAGCGCATTGCCGGCCAGCACGGTCACGTCGATTTCAATACGATCCCCAACGTCATCTACACCAGCCCAGAGATTGCCTGGGTAGGCCGCACCGAGCAGCAGCTCAAAGAGCAGGGCACCGCCTATCGAATCGGTTCCTTCCCGTTCATGGCCAATGGCCGCGCGCGTGCGCTGGGCGACACGCCGGGCCTCGTCAAGGTGATCGCCGATCCTGCCACTGATGAGATACTCGGCGTGCATGTGGTCGGCCCGCAGGCCAGTGAACTGGTGGCCGAGGCCGTGATCGCCATGGCGTTCAAGGCCAGCAGCGAAGACATCGCCCGCATCTGCTTTGCCCATCCGACCCTCTCCGAGACGTTCAAAGAGGCCTCGCTGGCCGTGGACAAGCGCGCGCTCAACTTCTGATTGATCGGAAGCGGCATCCAAACCACCTCACCGAACGCAGCTGCGGGCGGTGGGGCGCATATCGCCATGGAACGTAGGCCACGCCGCAACGGCATGCTATGCCCAACAGTTACTCGTCGTTGTGGTCTTCCGCGATGTGGGTGGCCATATCCAGCAGCACCTGGTTCACGTGCTTGTCCGCCACCTCATAGAAGATCTGTTTGGCTTGGCGCACGCCCTTGACCAGGCGAGCACCGCGCAGCAGCCGCAGGTGGTGGCTCACCAGCGACTGCGAGAGTTCGAGGGTTTCAGCGATGTCCCCGACCGAGGAAGAGCCTTTCATGCAGCACAGCATGATTCTCAGCCGGGACGGGTCACCCAGGAGGCGGAATGTCTCAGCCAAGATGGTCACGTCATTCTGTGACAGCGATTCCAAATCGGCGCTGGGACCCTTCGGTGGGGTACTGAATGGCTTACTTGTATTCATTTTTAAAATATTTCCTAACCTCGAATGGCTGTTTTCGCCCTTCAGAATTAACAAGGCAGCGGCCGCTTAGGCGCGCGCAGCAAAGAACCAGTGCGAGCCTGGCAGGCAAGGCCTCCGTTCCCCGTGCACCGGGTCATTTCTGAAACCTGACAGCATCCGAAAAAGCGCTTGACCTTCCCACGATGGTAAACCCTAAGCTCCCTCCATGTCGAATTTCAACTATGGGAAGCACACCATGAGCATGGCAACAACGAGTAGTGCTGGCGCCCAAGCAGCGGCAATCAGCCTGCCCATCGAGGGCATGACCTGCGCAAGCTGTGTCGGCCGAGTCGAGGCCGCCCTTGCCAAGGTCGAGGGCGTGGCAAGCGTGTCTGTCAATCTCGCCACCGAGCGAGCGGACATTCGCCTGAACCGTCCTGTCGATCGCATGGCGCTGATCCAGGCGATCGAGAAGGTAGGGTACGACGTGCCTCAGGGCACCATCGAGCTGGCGATCGGAGGCATGACCTGCGCTTCGTGCGTGGGCCGCGTCGAGAAGGCGCTCAAGGCGGTGCCGGGCGTCACTGAGGCTGTGGTCAATCTGGCGACCGAGCGCGCTACCGTGCGTGGCGTAGCATCCGTGCAGGATCTGATTGCTGCTGTCGATAAGGTCGGCTACGAGGCCAGCCCGGTCGATACAGGCATGCAGGCCGACGAGGAAGCTGCCGAGAAAAAGGACGCCGAGCGCGCCGAACTCAAGCGCGACCTGACCCTGGCCGCCGTGCTGGCGCTGCCTGTGTTCGTGCTCGAAATGGGCTCGCACATGATTCCCGGCATGCACGAGTGGGTGGCTTCCACCATTGGCATCCAGCAGAGCTGGTATCTGCAGTTCGTGCTGACCCTGCTGGTGCTCGCCATTCCGGGCTGGCGCTTCTATGAGAAGGGCTTCCCGGCGCTGTTCCGCCTGGGTCCCGACATGAACTCGCTGGTCGCGGTCGGCACGGCCGCGGCCTTCGGTTATTCGATGGTCGCCACGTTCGCGCCCAGTCTGCTGCCGGCCGGCACGGTGAACGTGTACTACGAGGCGGCAGCCGTCATCGTGGCGCTGATCCTGCTGGGCCGCTTTCTTGAGGCACGGGCCAAGGGCCGCACCTCCGAGGCCATCAAGCGCCTGATCGGCCTGCAGGCCAAGGAGGCGCACGTGCTGCGCGACGGCCGCATCGTGGACATCCCGATCAACGACGTGGCGCAGGGCGACATCGTGGAAGTGCGCCCCGGCGAGCGCGTGCCGGTCGATGGTGAAGTGACCGAGGGCCGCAGCTTCGTGGACGAGTCGATGATCACCGGCGAGCCGATTCCCGTCGAAAAGGCGGAAGGCAGCACCGTGGTCGGCGGCACCGTCAACCAGAAGGGTGCGCTGACGCTGCGTGCCACCGCCGTGGGCGGTCAGACCATGCTGGCGCAGATCATCCGCATGGTCGAGCAGGCGCAAGGTTCCAAGCTGCCGATCCAGGCCGTGGTGGACAAGGTGACGCTGTGGTTCGTGCCCGCCGTCATGCTGGCCGCGGTGCTGACCTTCCTGGTCTGGCTGGTGTTCGGCCCGTCGCCCGCGCTGTCCTTCGCGCTGGTCAATGCCGTGGCGGTGCTGATCATTGCCTGCCCTTGCGCCATGGGTTTGGCGACGCCGACCTCCATCATGGTCGGCACGGGCCGGGGCGCCGAGATGGGCGTGCTGTTCCGCAAGGGTGAAGCCCTGCAACTGCTCAAGGACGCCAAGGTGGTGGCCGTGGACAAGACCGGCACGCTGACCGAGGGCCGCCCGGTCCTGACCGACCTGGAGATTGCCGACGGCTTTGACCGCAACCAGGTGCTGGCGAAGGTCGCCGCTGTCGAATCGCGCTCGGAGCATCCGATCGCACGCGCCATCGTCGAGTCGGCCGTGGAAGGTGGCATCGCGCTGCCGACGATGACAGACTTCGATTCGGTCACGGGCATGGGCGTGCGCGCCACCGTGGACGGCGCGCGTGTCGAGGTCGGTGCCGATCGCTTCATGCGTGAGCTGGGGTTGGACGTGGGCAGCTTCGCTCGCACGGCCGAGCGCCTGGGCAACGAGGGCAAGTCACCGCTGTACGCCGCGATCGACGGCCGGCTGGCCGCCATCATCGCGGTGGCCGATCCGATCAAGTCCAGCACGCCCGCGGCCATTGCCGCGTTGCACCAGCTCGGCCTGAAGGTGGCGATGATCACCGGCGACAACGCGCGTACCGCGCAGGCCATCGCCAAGCAACTGGGCATCGACGAGGTGGTGGCCGAAGTGCTGCCCGAGGGCAAGGTCGAAGCCGTGCGCCGGCTGAAAGCCAGCCACGGCCAGATCGCCTACGTGGGCGACGGCATCAACGACGCCCCGGCGCTGGCCGAGGCCGACGTGGGCCTGGCCATCGGCACCGGCACCGACGTGGCGGTGGAGTCGGCCGACGTAGTGCTGATGTCGGGCAACCTGCAGGGCGTGCCCAACGCCATCGCGCTGTCCAAGGCGACCATCGGCAACATCCGCCAGAACCTGTTCTGGGCGTTTGGCTACAACACGGCCCTGATCCCGGTGGCCGCTGGCGTCCTGTACCCCGCATACGGTGTGCTGTTGTCGCCGATCTTCGCGGCTGGCGCGATGGCGCTGTCCAGCGTGTTCGTGCTCGGCAACGCGCTGCGCCTGCGCCGCTTCCAGCCGCCGCTGGCGGCGGATACCGCTCATTGAGAAAGGAGGAACACCATGAACATCGGTGAAGCATCCAAGGCCTCGAAGGTCTCGGCCAAAATGATCCGCTACTACGAGCAAATCGGTCTGATCCCTCCGGCTGACCGCACCGATTCGGGCTACCGCGCCTATACCCAGGACGACGTTCACCGGTTGCATTTCATCCGGCGTTCGCGCGACCTCGGCTTCTCGGTGGCCGAGATCACGGACTTGCTGGGACTGTGGAATGACAAGTCGCGCCAGAGTGCTGATGTAAAGCGTCTGGCCCAGCAACACATCGACGAGTTGGACCGGCGCATCGAGAGCATGCTGGAGATGGCCGCGACGCTCAAGGCGCTGATCCGGTGTTGCGCCGGCGACGAACGGCCCGACTGCCCGATCCTGCACACGCTGGAGCAGCCCGATATCAGTGACAACAAGCCCGAAGCGCGCACTGGCGCAGTGCCGCGCCGCGCGCGAGCCAACGCAGCAGGAAAAAAGCCGTGTGCGCACTGAGCAGCCAGGAGAGATATGCCCAAAATCACCGTCTTGCCCCATCCTGAACTGGCGCCTGAGGGAGCCGAACTGAACGTGCCAGCAGGCACTTCGATCTGCGAGGCCCTGCTGGACAACGGCATCGAGATCGAGCATGCCTGCGACATGAGCTGTGCCTGCACGACCTGTCACTGCATCGTGCGCAAGGGGTTCGATTCTCTAAACGAAGTCGAGGAATGCGAGGACGATCTGCTCGACCGGGCCTGGGGACTGGAGGCGCAGTCGCGGCTGAGCTGCCAGGCCATCGTTGCGACCGAAGACCTGACCGTCGAGATCCCCAAGTACACGATCAACCATGCCAAGGAGAACCACTAGGAGCCTGCGTGCTGCCTCAGGCGCACCGGCCTGCGGCAGGGTTGCTCTGGCAGATGGAGGACTGACGGCATTGCCGCCAGATAACCAACCCGTGGGCCAGACCAACCCGCGAGCCAGGTGTCTACACTCCCTTTGCACGGTCGTCGGTTAGGCTGGAAAGGTCATCAACGTCCTTAAATCCGTGACGGCCGGCCCATGGAAAGTCCCACAGGAGAAGTCCTGCATGTCTGCGCCCAAGCTAGCCACGCTCTACCGAATGGTCATGCCCGGCCATACCTGCCCCTACGGGCTGAAGTCGCTCGATCTGCTCAACCGCAAGGGCTACGAGGTCGAGGACAAACACTTGGCAAGCCGCGAGCAGACGGATGCGTTCAAGAAGGAGCATGGCATCGAGACCACGCCCCAGGTCTTCATAAACGGGCGGCGCGTGGGCGGCTACGACGACCTACGCAAATTCTTCGGCATGTCCGTGAAGGACAAGAACGCCGTGACCTAGACCCCTGTGATCGCGCTGTTCGCCACGGCGGCCGCAATGGCGCTGGCGGCGAGCTGGGCGGCCTTCGGCCAAGTCTAGAGCATTCAGGCGGCAGAGTGGTTCGTGGCCTTTGCCATGTGCCTCCTGGCGCTGCAGAAGCTCAAGGACGTGGACGGCTTCGCGACGACCTGCTGGCCAAGCGCTGGGTTCGGTATGCCTATTTCTACCCGTTCGCGGAGGCCATCGCAGGCGTCCAGATGGTCGCGGGCGTGGGGATGTGGGTGTCGATTCCGTTGGCGCTGTTCATCGGGACCGTCGGGGCCGTGTCGGTTTTCAAGGCGGTCTATGTCGATCGCCGGGAACTCAAGTGCGCCTGCGTGGGCGGGGACAGCAACGTGCCGCTGGGCTTCGTGTCCCTGACCGAGAACCTGATGATGGTGGCGATGGCCCTGTGGCCAAGGTCGGCCTACCTTGGGATGCACTGAGCGCCGCGCCAGGTACGGCGCAGCGCACGTGCTCGCATCGGCCGTCCTGTGTGCATGCCGGCCACGATGCGGTGTTACTGCGCGCGCGGCGGGAAGCCAGCTTCGCTCAGGGCCGCGGCGATCTGCTCTTGCGAGGCCGAGGTCTGGACCTCGACACGGCGGGTCGGCGGGTCCGTGACGATCTTGGCGTTGGGGTCGATCATTTGGATCGTTTTCGTCACAGTGCGGGCGCAGCCGCCGCAGGTCATGTCTTCGAGATGGAATTGCATGGAAAACTCCTTTCGGGTTGGGGTGTTTGAAGTGTGCTCCTTGCCACCGTTGGAAGGTCAATCGCTATTTGCATCCCCGCCACACCAACCGGCCGAATGCTCATAGGGGCAAGGCCGTGGTGCTCTTTACGCGATCCAGCACGAAGCTGGTCTTGCAGTCCTGCACGCTGGGGTGCTTGAGCAGCGTGTCGAGCACGAAGCGGGAGTAGTGAGCCATGTCCATGACGACCACCCGCAGCAGATAGTCCATGTCGCCGGTCAGCGCATGGCACTCCACAACCTCTGGCCAGTTCTGGACAGACGCGCGGAACACGTCCATGGGATTGCGCTTGTGCGAGTCGGAGTACTGGGCCGACTTCTACACGAAGTTCTTCAACTTCCAAGAGATCCGCTACTTCGACATCAACGGCGAGTACACCGGCCTAGCCTCCAAGGCGATGAGCGCGCCGGACGGCCTGATCCGCATCCCGCTGAACGAGGAAGCACGCCAGGGCGGCGGCCAGATTGAGGAATTCTTGATGCAGTTCAGCGGCGAGGGCATCCAGCACATCGCCCTGCTGTGCGACAACCTACTCGATGCGCTCGACCGCGTGCAGATGGCCGGTATCCCGCTGCTGACCGCCCCCAACGACATCTATTACGCAAACTTGGAAAAGCGCCTGCCCGGCCATGGCCAGCCCGTACCCGAGTTGCAGGCGCGCGGCATTCTGCTCGACGGCACGACCGAAGGCGGCCAGCCCCGCCTGCTGCTGCAGATATTCTCCGAGCCGCTGCTTGGCCCGGTGTTCTTCGAGTTCATCGAGCGCAAGGGCAACTACCGCGAGGGCTTCGGCGAAGGAAACTTCGGTGCCTTGTTCGAGTCGATGGAACGCGACCAGATCAACCGTGGCTCGTTGGAAATCAACCCGGCCTGATTTGGGCCTTTCCATGAAGGCAGAGCGCCTTCAGTCCTACATCTCGCGAGCCCCTCTGTGGGCTCGCGCTACTTTGGCGTCAGTACTGCCTTAGCCGCTCAAGCATTGAGCGGGTTGGCTTCGGCGTCACGTTCCGAAACAGTTGCTACCGCCCTTGACTTGAGTTAATACATGAACATATGTATTTTTATTCAGATACAGCGATGGCCTTTTTCCTCGCCCTGAAGAGGGACCCAGCACTACGTCGCCCCCTCTAAGCGCACTTCGGCAGCAATGCGCCGTGGCCAACCCAATGACCAGGATTGCTGAAGGACGTGCCCATGGAACTTCGTCATTTGCGCTGCTTCGTGGCTCTCGCCGAAGAGCTGCATTTCACCCGTGCTGCGGAGCGCTTGCACATCGAGCAGCCGCCGCTGTCCCGCACGATCAAGGAATTGGAAGACGAACTGGGGGTGCTGCTCTTTGACCGCGATCGGCGGGGAACGCGGTTGACGCCAGCGGGCACCACCTTCCTTCAGGACATTCGCAGGCTGTTCACCAACCTGGAGCAGGCACGAGAAAACGTCAGGGCGATCGCCGCAGGCCTAAGAGGCAGCGTGCGCATCGCCATCTCCGATGGCGCCATCGACCCGCGGCTGTCTGCACTTCTTGCCCTGTGCCGCCAGGAGGAGCCGGAGATCGAAATACGGCTCTCCGAGGTCACCCTGGCGGAACAGTTGCGGGGACTGCGATCCGGCGACTTCGCGATCGGTTTCGCACACACCGCGGACGTCGGCGACGGACTGGTGACGGAGCCCATCTGGCAGGACCCGCTGGTGGTGACCGTGCCGATCCGGCACCCGTTGCTGGCCCACAAGGAAGTGTCGCTACGTGAACTCGTGAGTTACCCGCTGGTGATGTGCGATCCGCAGCTTTGCGAGGGCTACTGCCGCGAATTGACCCGGCTGCTACATCCCCTGGAGCGCGAGTCCACCATCGTTGAGCATGTCTCGTCGCTGGACATGATGCTCACATTGGTCGGAGCTGGTTACGGCATCGGCTTCGCAACGGCGACCCGAATCGCGGCGTGTCAACGTCCCGACGTGGTGATCCGGCCGTTGGCGCTCGATTCGGCCGTCATCATCACCTACCTGCTTCGGCCCGAAGGCGGTAGCGGACTATCCGCACCCGTAGAGCGCTTCATCGAGCGTTTGCGTTCGCCAAAGAGCGATTAGCTACGACGCCTGCGCCACATCCGGCGTCACGCATCGCCCTGAAGGTAGAGGTTGCGCTCCGTGGCCGTCATCAGTTCGGCCGAGCTGATCTTGAGAGCCAGGGAAATTTTTAGAATGAGAGCGAGTGTCGGCATGTGCTCGCCGCGCTCAATCTTGCCCATGTGCGAGCGCGCGATCCCCGCCAAGCCCGCGAACTCATCCTGAGCAATCCCCTGAGCCAGGCGAGCGGCTCGCACCGCTTGCCCGAACGCCAACGCCGGTGCGGACTCATAGGTGGTTACTCCGGCGGGCCGTCCAGGCCGAATAGTGCGCTTCTGCATTCGCAGAAGCGTCATGGAATCACTGATCTTTAACCACGTTAAAGATATCTCTTGAGTATGATGTCGGCTGCTCTTTTCGATCCCGTTGCCTCTTGGGGGCATCCATGCACAACGCCATCAGACCGTCCCCGAATTTCACACTCGCCATAGCGCCAGGTGTGCCGTCTTCACGGCTGTCGGCGCTGCTTGCACTGCAGCGAGCGCACGAGCCGGGTGTCGCGATCGCCGTGCGTGAAGTTTCGGATCAAGAGCTGGTAACGGGCCTGCATGAGGGCCGCTACGACGCGGGGCTATCTCTTAGCAGTGCGGGGGATCACCTGACGAGTAGCCGGAGGCTGTGGTGCGAAAGCATGGCCGTCGCGATACCACCGCGGTTCCGTTTGGTTGATCAGGCGAAGCTCACCATCTCCGATCTTCAGGACTATCCAATCTATCGCTGGCAGGCGGAGGCTTGTCCCTTGCTGGACGAGAGGTTGGCCTCCCTGATGCCAGTGGACCAAGAGAACATCCTGCCTGCAACTTCATTCGAGATGATGGCGCTGTGGGTTTCAGCCGGCTACGGCATCGGCGTATGCGCGCAATCGCGCATCGAGCGTGCCCATCAATGGGGGGTAAGCATGCGACCGCTCGCCGATGGCCCCTATGAGATCGTGACGTACCTCCAACGGCCCCACGCGCAAGCAGATTCTGCTGCCAAGCGTTTCGAGCGCAGGGCGCTGCAGATCGCCGAGGCAGGCGCCCTGTAGCAGGCACTCCTATAGGCCGGAGCCGTCTCATCCCGGCCATAGGTTGCAGCATGGGACTAGACCGGACTAGACCCCTTCAAGCACCGCTGCGCTGTCCACCAGTCGGCGGACGCTCTGCCGCACGTCCTCGGGGATGGGCCGCGGGGCAACGGCCTCGGGCACATCCGCATGGTGCTGGTAGTCGCCCATGAGAACCCGGATGATTGCGGGCACGTTCGTTGGCGTGACCGCATCAATGGCCGCACGATCACCCAGGTCGGGGTGAGGCTGGGTCAGCATGCGGTACAGGTCCCACGAATCGGCGTGCGGGCATTGGTTCATGAGCACTTGGGCCAGCTTGTGCTTGAGCGGCACCAGTTGCCAGTCGGGAACCCGCTGCCCCCGGTTGCCCAGGCTGATCGACAGCAGCTTGCCCGCCTTCAGCTCGCGGTTGATCTGGTCCTTGGACTTCCCGGCCAGCTTGCCGAACAGCGGGACCGGCAGATTGTTCGGCGACTCGTAGATGGCCAGCATTTCCTCGCGCTCGCGCTGGATCGCGGAGACTTCCGGCTCCGGGGCATGCACCGGAGGCGGCGGCACCTGCGACAGCCGCTGGAACATGATTCCGCCGCTGTTGGGGGTCACGACGATAGGCGTGGCCACCACGGGCGGCACGCCGGGGACAACAGGCTCAGCAGTCGTGGAGACCGCGCCCACCACTTCCTCCACTTCCGCCATTGCCGGCACCCCGTCGATACGGATGGTCAGATGCGCGCTCGCGGCTTCGACTTCACCCTGTTCGAGCAGGTCAAGACGGTCTGCCCAGTCCTGCATCATGCGACGCCGAGGCTCCACGTACTTGGCGTGGTTGTAGGCCGAACTCACCTTGTTGGGGTCGGAGTGCGAAAGCTGAGCGTCCACCCAAATCTTCGGGTATCCGATCTCGTTGAGCGCGGTCGAGATGGTGCCGCGGATGCCGTGGCCGGTCAGGCGCCCCTCGTAGCCCATGAGCTGCACGGCCTTGTTGAGGGTGTTCTCGCTGATGCGCTTCTTGAGTTCGCTGCGATGCGACAGCAGGTACTTCTGCGCTGGACGCATCACGCCCAGGAGATAGCGCACGATCTCGATGGCCTGCAGGGACAGGGGCACGATGTAGGGCGGCACGTCCTGCGGCCGCTTGCCGGCCTTGCGCATTTCGTCCTGGAGTTGCTTGACGACCTGCGGCGGGATGATCCACAAGCCGCGGTCGAGGTCGAATTGCTCAGGCTCGGCCAGGCGCAACTCGCCCGTGCGCACCCCCGTCAGGAACAGCAGCCGGACGCCAAGCTGGGTCTGCCAGCCCCGGGGGTTGTAGCGCCGGAGCTTCTGAAGGAACTCGGGCAGCTCGGGCAGGTGCAGATAGGGGTTGTGGGCCACCGGGGGCTTGGGCTCGGCCACCACGTCCAGGTCCGCGGCCGGATTGACTTCCAGCCCTTCGGCGATGACCAGGGCATAGCGGAACATCTGGTTGAACCAGGTGCGGACCTTCTCGGCGGTGGTGAACGCCTTGCGTTTCTCGATCGCCGCCACGACGCCCACGAGCTGGGGCCGTCGAATGTCGTAGATCGACATCTTCCCCAGGGTAGGCAGCACGTCCTTGTTGAAGATGCGCAGGATCTGCGAAAGCGTGCTCTGACGGCCTTCCTTGAGTTCCTTGCGGCGATGCTCGACCCAAGCATCGAAGACGTTCTTGAAGGTGTATTCGCCCGCCAGCTTGGCCGCGTGCCGGCGCTGGTCGCGTTCGATTTGGGGATCAATGCCCTTGGCGAGCAGAACCTGAGCCTTGTCCCGCTCGGCGCGGGCCTCGCGCAGACTGAGGGCGGGATAGCCACCCAGGGACATGCGCTTTTGCTTGCCCAGCCAGTAGTATCGGAAGATCCACGACTTGCCGCCTGCGGCAGAGACCATCAGGCCCAGGCAGTCGTTATCGGAGAGGGTGTAGCGCTTGCCGGTGGTTCTTGCCTGCCGGACTGTCAGATCAGAGAGTGCCATTTCGAGGCTCCTAAGTTATGACTTAGGCCTAATGCTCGTCATGGTTCCCGCTCAGCCCCAGCAACTATCCGGTAGCCGTCCCAACCGTATTCTTGTGCCTCAATTGGTCACTCAAAAACGGTAGCTGTGGGTGGATTTCCGTGGCGCTCGCTGGAATGAAAAAAGGGGCCAAAGCCCCTCTTTTCAACGACTTACAGACGTCAGTAGAAGTCTGTAGATCACTATCTGGAGCGGGAAACGAGACTCGAACTCGCGACCCCGACCTTGGCAAGGTCGTGCTCTACCAACTGAGCTATTCCCGCATTTTGAAGCCTTTACCGCTATCGGCGTGAAGCGCCACTAAGACCTTCACCACCACTGCACCGCATAGACGCCACAGTATTTAAACTGGAGCGGGAAACGAGACTCGAACTCGCGACCCCGACCTTGGCAAGGTCGTGCTCTACCAACTGAGCTATTCCCGCAAA